>CAYJMZ010000015.1:0-18485 GCA_964370995.1 uncultured Fimbriimonadaceae bacterium
CAACAACACCACGCCGGCCAGGACGATCGCACCGGCCAGCCGCTTGTCCTGCCGCGCCAGTTGGACGAGGAACACGACCCAGATCGCCGCCATCACGAAGTAAGCCATGCGCGCCTGGGTCGTCACCACGCTCGCCGAGAACAGGAACAGCAGCCCAAACTCCCACTTCTTGGACCTCGCCGCCAGAATCCGCCCCGCAAAGATGCCCATGCACACCAGCGCCTGAAACGCCAAAGCACGCGGGTGCCACGTGAGCCCCACCGCGCGGATGCCCGGCGTGTTGTCCCAGAAGTCGATGGACTTGTATGTGTACAGCTTTGAAAGCGCGATGGCGGGCCCGATGCGGGCGAACTGCAGGAAGCCCACCAGGCACGACAGCGAGAACGCGGCGACCACCATCCAGAGCACCCAGTTGCGGCTCTTGGGCTCGATGTACACCAATGCGGCGGTCACGAAGAACGGCGCCACGGCTTCGATGAGATACAACTCGGGCCGCTGCACCATCGCGGGTCTTCCGAGCACGATCCACGCGTGGAGGGTCGTGAACACGCTCCACATCTGCAGCACGAACACCGCTGCCACGGGCGCGCAGATGCGCAGCGCATCGCGCGAGAGCGTGTAGGCGAACAGGCTCCAGGAGATCCCGCTGAGCAGGTAGGCCACGCGCAACATGCCCTCGAAATCCCGCGGAAGGATGTAGCTGGCAAGGTACAGGGCAACGGTGAACAGGCCCCAGCCGACGACCAGGGAGCGCATCGGACCGAGCGTTCGCCGATGCTCCGGCAGGCGCACGGTCGCCATGCTCGCCAAGGGCCTGTCGACAAGCTTCATCCAGGCTGGTTATCGGTAGAAATACGGGCAGGGATCAGGGATCGGGCATCGGGCATCGGGACGGGCGCGGCTACGAAGGAACCTCCGCGCCCTCTGCGTGCCACAAACCGCCGGCCACGGGGCACCGGAACCCTTAAATCGGGTACACATGGCAAGGCGCGGCGGGGAGCTTTATGGCAGCGGTTGCGGGCACCGAAACCATCACTATCACCATCAATGGGATCGATGTCGAGGTCCCCAAGGGCGAGTTGATCGTGGAGTCGGTCAAACGGCTCGGCTTGGAGATCCCGATCTTTTGTTACCACGCCCGCATGAAGCCCGTGGGCATGTGCCGCATGTGCCTCGTCGAAGTCGGGTTCAAACAGGCCGACGGCTCGGTGCGCATGATGCCCAAACCGCAGGCGGGGTGTACGCTTCCCGCCTCGGCGAACATGGTCGTGCTCACCGACTCCGAGATGGTCCACCGCGACCGCAAGGGCGTGCTCGAGTTCCTGCTGATCAACCATCCGCTCGACTGCCCGATCTGCGACCGCGGCGGCGAGTGCCCGCTGCAGAACAACACCCAGTTCTACGGCCCCTCCACCAGCCGCTTCGTCGAAATGAAGCGGCACCTGCCCAAGGCGTTCCCGCTCAGCCAGTACGTCACGCTCGACCTCGAGCGGTGCATCCAGTGCGGACGGTGCGTGCGCTTCACCGAGGAGATCTCGGGCGACTCGCAACTCGCGTTCCGCTTCCGCGGCGCGTCGATGCAGCCCTCCACGTTCAAACTCACGGACTTCGACTCCAAGTTCAGCGGCAACGTGATCGAAATCTGCCCCGTCGGCGCGCTGACGAGCACCAAGTACCGGTTCCACGCGCGACCGTGGGACCTTGAGACCGCGCCCGGCATCTGCACCCAGTGCTCCAACGGCTGCGCGATTTGGTTCGACCACCGCGTGGGCAAGATGATGCGCATCAACGGCCGCACCAACGAGGCGGTCAACGAGGAGTGGACGTGCGACCGCGGCAAGTTCGGCCACGCGTACTACAACGACTCCAAGCGCCTCACCACCCCCCTCATCCGCAAGGCCGGCGCCCTCGGTCCATGCTCGTGGCCCGAAGCGTTCGGGGCGATCCTCGAAGGGTTTGCCGGCAAGGGCAACGAGGTGGCCGCGCTCGCGGGTGCAACGCTTTCCAACGAGGACCTGTTCTGCCTCCAACGCCTGTTCCGCACGCACTTCGACAGCAACAACCTCGACCATCGCTGGACCGCCGCGCTCCCCGCCGCCGAGGACCGTCTCGACCGCAAATTGGGGGTCCAGCCCGTACAGACCGCGATCGCGGACCTTGAGCACAAGACCGCCCTGCTGCTGTTCGGCACGTCGCTGGCAGACGAGGAGCCCATCCTCTTCCTCCGCGTGCGCAAGGCGTGGTCCCAGGGCGGTGCCAAGGTGGTCGTCGCCAGCGCCGTACCCACCGACGCCGACTCGTTCGCCCACCTCGTGCTGCGCTACAAACCCGGCACCGAAAGCATCGTGGCGGCCGGCCTGCTCGCCGCCGCGGTCTCGGCGGGCCTGGCCAAAGTGCCCAAAGGCATCGAGAAGTTCACCCCGCAGCACGTCGAGGCCGAGACCGGCGTTCCCGCAGACCGCCTCGTCGAAGCCGCAAAACTGCTCGGCGACGAGGCCGCGATCGTGTGCACCACGGGCCTCTTGGACGCCCCGAACGCGCAGGACGCCATCGAGAGCCTCGCGGGGCTGGGCGCCGAATTCAACCTCTACGCGCGCCAGGCGAACGAGCAGGGCGCGGACGACCTGGGCATGCTGCCGGACACGCTGCCGGGCTCGCGCACGATCCTCGAGGGGCTGGGGCCCAAGCGGGTCGGGCTGGGCACCCACGGCATCCTGAAGGGGTGCGCCGAGGGCACCGTGAAAGCCTTGTGGCTGGCCGGCATCGACCCGTTCTCGGAATCCGCGAATCGCGAGACGGTGGTGGCCGCGCTGGAAAACGTCGAGTTCCTGGTGGTGCAGGACCTGAGGGAGACCGAGGCGACCGCCTACGCAAGCGTCGTGCTCCCCATGACGGCACCGGCGGAGGCCGACGGCACCTACACCAGCGCCGAGCGCCGGGTTCAACGCATGGAGGCGATTCTGAGGCCCTTGGGGGAGGCCAAGCCCGCGTGGAAATCGTTCGTGGAGCTGGCCCTGCGCATCAAACCGTCCACCCCCCACTTCAACGCCGGTGAGGTCATGGACGAGATCATCCGAGTGGTGCCGTGGTTCGCCCCCGCCGCCTACTCCTCGCTTGAGGACGGTGGGTGCGTGGTCGCCCCCGGAACGGACGGAGGCACCGCGTGACCCACTGGCTTGCCGAGCAATCGCCCGGGGTGCAGGCGCTCATCCGCGTGTTGCTGCTGGTGGTGCCGGCGCTGATGCTCGTGCCATTAATCATCTGGTGGGAGCGCCGGCTGCTGAGCTGGATGCAGGACCGCATCGGCCCCAACCGCGTCGCGACGTTCACCTTCGGAGAGCGCTGGCCCGAGTTCCTTCGCGGCAAGAAGATCAAAATCGCGGGGCTGCTGCAGCCCATCGCCGACGGCATCAAGTTGTTCCTCAAGGAGGACATCACCCCCTCGTCGGTCGACCGGGTCATCTACTTCCTCGCCCCCGCCGTGGCGCTGTTCCCCGCGTTCGCCATCGGCGCGACCCTTCCGTGGGGTCCAAACACAATCCTCACACCGGCGGCGGACGTGAATATTGGTGTACTATACATTATGGCGATCAGCTCGCTCGGGGTGTACGGCGTGGTGCTCGCCGGCTACGGGTCGAACAACAAGTATTCGCTTCTGGGCGGTCTGCGCGCCTCGGCGCAGTTGATCAGCTACGAGCTCGCAATGGGCATGTCCCTGGCGGGTGCGGTGCTCGCCACCGGGTCCCTAAAGATCACCGAGATGGTGAAGGCGCAGGAGGCCCCGCTTTGGGGCGTGGTGCCGGCGGTCCAGAACTGGTTCATCTTCACGCCCTTCGGCGCCGTGTCCGCCTTCGTGTTCGCGATCTGCGTCGTCGCCGAGACCAACCGCTCGCCGTTCGACCTCCCCGAGGCCGAGAACGAGCTCATCGCGGGCTACCACACCGAATACTCGTCGATGAAGTTCGCGGTGTTCTTCATGGGCGAGTACGCGATGATGTTCATGTTCAGCGGGGTGTTCGCGGCGGTGTTTCTGGGCGGGTACAACCTGCCCCTGACGGCGCTTGCGGGCACCAGTGCCGCTCTGGCCCCCCTGTGGTTTGTCGGCAAGTGCGTGGTGGGCGTCACGATGTTCATCTGGCTGCGCGCCACGCTCCCGAGGCTGCGCTACGACCAGTTGATGAACCTTGGATGGCGTACGCTGCTTCCCGTGGCGGTCGCGAACTTCCTCGTGGTCGCCCTGTGGATCGTGAGCACTGCGGTGTACGGAGCTGCGGGCGGCTGGATCGCCGTGGGCGCGGCGGCGATCGTGATGGGTATCGGATACACGCTTTTGCGGCGCATGGGCGCGGCGGACTCGCCGACCTCCGAGACGCGCGCGCTGTCGATGTCGGACGGCCTAGGGGTCGAGTATCGCGAGGGGGTGGCGGGCAAGTAGTCCGCAGATGATGGAGGAACCCGTTTGGATAATTCCCTGCTGATCTTCGGCCCCCTGGCGGCCATCGCGGTGCTTTCCGCCGTGGGAGTGGTGGCCTTTGGCAACGCGGTGCGCTCGGCGCTGTGCCTGGTGCTGAACTTCTTCACGCTCGCATTCCTGTACTTCACCCTCAACGCCGAGTTCCTGGGCATCATCCAGGTGATCGTGTACACCGGCGCGATCATGGTGCTGTTCCTGTTCGTGATCATGCTGCTTCGGCTGGGCGCGCCGCAGGCCCTCACCGAGACGCGCGACCCCAAACTGATCGCCGGCTACGGGTTGGGCCTCGCGCTGTTCACCCTGATCCTCACGCAGGTGGTGCTGCCGCTCCAGGAGTTCGTCCACCCGCACTCCCCCGACGCGTACGGGTCGCCGGAGGCCGTGGGGCGCTCGCTGTTCACCGGCTACATGTGGCCCCTCGAGATGGTGAGCGTGCTGCTCGTCGTCGGGATCGTCGGCTCGATTCTGCTGGCCAAGAGGAGGATCTAGCGATGGACGGAGTGCCTCTGGTTGCGTATCTCGCGCTGGGCCTGTTCATGTTCACCACGGGGGTGGTCGGCGTGGTGATCCGCCGCAACCCGATCGTGATCTTCATGTGCATCGAGCTGATGCTCAACGCGGTGAACCTCACGTTCCTGGCGTTCGCTCGCTACCAGCCGCACGTGTTCGAGCGGGGCGGCGACGCGGTGGCTGCGGGCATGGCCGGGCAGATGATGGTGATCTTCGTGATGGCGGTCGCCGCCGCGGAGGTCGCCGTAGGGCTCGGCATCATCATGGCGATCTTCCGCCTGCGCAACGATATCGACGTCGACGAGATGAACCTGCTTCGCGGATAGCGCATGGAAAACACCTTTTCGCCCATCTGGTACGTGCTGTTCCTTCCCCTGCTGGGGTCGCTGGTGCAGGCGCTGCTTGGCAAGGCCGTGATCGACCGGCTCGGCGTCAAACCCGGCAGGCGCGTGATGGGCACCCTGGCCGTGCTGCCCGTCGTCGCGGCGTTCGGCATCGGCGCGTCGCTGATGATGAAGCTGCTCGAAGCGCCCCCAACGGGACGCTCGCAAGTGCTGACCCTGTTCGACTGGATCCAACTGCAGAGCATCACGATCCCGTTCGAGGTCCTCGTCGATCCCCTGTCGATCACCATGGTGCTGATCATCACGGGCGTGGGCGCGCTCATCCACGTGTACGCAACGGGCTACATGGCCGACGACGGCGACTACCCGCGCTTCTTCACCTACATGAACCTGTTCGTGGCGTTCATGCTCATCCTGGTGCTGGGCAACAACCTGCCGATCCTGTTCATCGGGTGGGAGGGCGTCGGCCTCTGCTCGTACCTGCTGATCGGCTATTGGTACAAGGACCTCGACAACGCGCGCGCCGGCAACAAGGCGTTCATAGTGAACCGCATCGGCGATTTGGGGCTACTCCTCGCGATGTTCCTGCTAGTCGCGGTGGTCGCCGGTTCGGGCACTCCCGTCGACAACAACAACTTCTTGAGCTTCGAGGTGATCTTCTCGCACGTGGTGAAGCCCCTGCAGGAGAACCCCGGACTGGCCACCGCGATCGCGCTTCTGCTCCTGCTCGGCGCGTGCGGCAAGTCGGCGCAGTTCCCGCTCTACTTCTGGCTGCCCGACGCGATGGCGGGCCCCACGCCCGTTTCCGCGCTCATCCACGCCGCCACGATGGTCACCGGCGGCGTGTACCTCATCAATCGCATGCACCTGCTGTTCGAGCTGTCGCCCGTCGCGAGCGCCGTGGTGGCCATGGTGGGCGCGTTCACGGCGCTGTTCGCGGCGCTGATCGCGTTTGGGCAGACGGACATCAAGAAGGTGCTCGCGTACTCGACCGTCTCCCAGCTCGGGTTCATGTTTATCGCGTGCGGCGCGGGCGCGTTCGGCGCGGGCATGTTCCATGTGACCACGCACGCGTTCTTCAAGGGGCTGCTGTTCCTCGGAGCGGGCGCCGTGATCCACGCCATGGCGCACGAGCAGGACATGCGCCGGTACGGCAACCTTTTCAAATACCTCCCCATCACGGGGTTCACGATGATCGCCGGCTGGTTGTCGATCTCCGGCGTGCCGGGCACCGCGGGCTTCTACTCGAAGGAGGCGATCCTAGGCGGTGCGCTCGGCAACGAGCACGCGATTCTCGACGGCTACAACCTTGCGGTGGCCGCAGGCTGGGTGGGGCTGCTGACCGCGATGCTCACCGCGTGGTACATGACCCGCCTGACGATGCAGACCTTCTTCGGCAAACAGGAGCGGTGGCGCGAGCTCCCCGAAACGTCCCATGAGACCCATGAGACCCATACGGCCCATGAGTCCCATGAGTCCCATGAGGACGTCCACGGGTTCTTCTACACCGACGACGAGATGGCCGCGCGCCACGCGGAGCCCGAGCACCACCACGCGCTCACCGGTTCGCACACTCCCCGCGAGGTGCCGCCCAGCATGTGGCTCCCGCTGGTGGTTCTCGCCGCATTCTCGCTCGGCGCCGGATACGTGCTGCACCACGACGAGATGTTCCAACTCTGGCTGTACCCCGCGGGCCTCACGCTGCTGAACCCCGCGATCGTTTCGGGCCACCCGCACGGCCTTCCGCTCGTGCAGCTCTCCATCTTCGCCGCCACGCTCGGCCTGCTGGCGGGCTGGTTCGTGTACCGCAAGGGACTTCCCCCCAAGGAGGGCTACGACGACTCGAAGTGGAGCAAGTTCCGGCTTGGAGCCCGCGGTCAGTTCGGCTACGACGGCCTGCTGATGGACGCAGGCGTGAACGGGGGCCGCGAGATCGCCCTGGCGGCCTGGAAAGGCGTGGACGTCGGACTCATCGACGGCCTCGTGAACGGGATCGGATGGAGCGCGGGCAAGGCCGGCGACCTGCTGCGAAGGGTCCAAACGGGATTTGTGCGCTCGTACGCGTTGATGATGCTGCTGGGAGGCGTCGGTCTGTTATTGGCGCTTTTGTTTGAACTCGGCAAGGCCGGAGGAGCTCAATGATGGAACCCACCGGCTTCGGCATCCTGAGCGCCGTGACGTTCCTGCCGCTGGCGGGCGCCCTGCTGCTCGCGCTCGTGCCCAAGGACTCGGTTCGCCTGCACCGCTACGGCGCGCTGCTTACGTCGCTGCTCACCCTCGCCCTCTCCATCCAGGCCTTCAACCGCTTCCAGGGCGGCACGTTCCACTTCCAGATGCTGGAGTACGTGCCCTGGATCCCCTCGCTCGGGATCAACTACCTCGCGGGCGTGGACGGCATCAGCATTTGGCTGATCCTGCTCACCACCTTCCTGAGCGTGATCTCCGTGTGGTTCAGCTTCTACATCGCCGAGCGCGTGAAGGCGTACATGATCTTCATGCTGATCCTCGAGACGGCGATGTTGGGCGTGTTCACCTCGCTCGACATGATCCTGTTCTACACGTTCTTCGAGGCGTCGCTGATCCCGATGTACTTCTTGATCGCGATTTGGGGCGGGGCGGGGCGCGCGTATGCGTCGATCAAGTTCTTCATCTACACGTTCGCGGGCTCGATCTTCATGCTGATCGGCATGATCGCGATGTACCGGCTGTACGGACAGGCCGTGAACGGGCCGGGCTCCTTCAGCCTGATCGACATCCAGGGCGCGGTGGCCAACGGCACCTTGTGGCAGGGGGCGGTGGGCCTCCAGGTGTGGGTGTTCTGGTCGTTCGCGATCGCGTTCTTGGTCAAGTGCCCCGCGTTCCCGTTCCACACGTGGCTGCCCGACGCGCACGTCGAGGCCCCCACGGCGGGCTCGGTGATCCTGGCCGGCGTGCTGCTGAAGATGGGCACCTACGGCTTCCTCCGATTCGTGCTGCCGCTGTTCCCCGACGTGATTAAGGACCAAGTGCCCTACATCACGGGCCTCGCGGTGGTGGGCATCATCTACGGCGCAATCGTCGCGGCGATCCAACCCGATCTGAAGAAGCTGATCGCCTACTCGTCCGTGGCGCACATGGGCTTCATCCTGCTCGGCATCTTCTCGCTGACGCACACCGGTCTGATGGGCGCGTCGATGCAGCAGCTCAACCACGGCATCAGCACCGGCGCGTTGTTCTTGATGGTCGGCCTGCTGTACGAGCGGCGCCACACGCGCATGTTCGCGGACTTCGGCGGGCTCAAGGCGCAGATGCCGATCTACGCGGCGCTGTTCCTCATCGTGATGCTCTCCAGCGTGGGCCTTCCCGGCACGAACGGGTTCATCGGCGAGTTCCTGTCCCTCATGGGTGCGTTCGAGGCCGCGTTCGCCGGCCAGTACGGCCTGAGCACCACCTATGTCGTGATCGCCGCCTCCGGCGTGATCCTCGCGGCCGTGTACCTGCTGTGGATGTTCCAGAAGGTGTTCTACGGGCCCAACACCAACCCGCTCAACCAGCGGCTCAAGGACCTCAAGCCCGGCGAGATCGCCATGGTCGGGCTCTTCGTGCTGTTCATCTTCTGGGGCGGCCTGTTCCCGAGCACGTTCCTCAAGCCCATGGAGGCCAGCCTCGGCGCGGCGCGCATGATGGCGCTCCAGCCGGAGGCCACCCGCCCGCGCTGGTCGGACCTGTCGATGGACGTCGCGACGAACGGCGACCTCGTGCAGGGCCCACCCCGCACGGCCGAGGAAGTCGGCGAGGCCCTCGAGCCCGGCATAGTCAACAAGATCCTCGTGTCCAACTCGAACCACTTCCCGCTCCTCAAGCCGGAGGGGCCGGTTGCCGGCACAAGCGAGGCCCCCAAGCCGTGACTTCCCGCGAGCGCCTGATCGCGGCGGCGCGCGGCGGTCCGACCGACCGGCGGTGCGTGGTGCTGTTCCCGAGCACGGCGCGCTCCGACGCCCGGATCGTGCCCTGGGGCGAGGTCGGCGCGGCCCTGGCCGAGGACACGGGCCAGGCGGTGCTCGCCGAGGTGCTCAGCCCCCTGGGGCGGGCGCTCGTGGATGGGTGCGGCCTCAACGACGCAATCAGGGACGACCCCGCGGCTGGCCAAATTGCCCTGGACGCCTATGTTGCGGACACGCGCTTGGCCATCCACGCCGCCATGGCTGCAGGGGCGGACGGCGTGTTCTACCGGCTGCAGGGCGCGGTGCCCGCGATCAGCACCCCGATGCAGTACGGCGGCCTGTACTTGGAGCGCGACCGCGAGCTCCTGGCGGAGATCGAGGACGCGCGCCTGAACATCTTGAGCGTCGAGGGCGGACCGGAGCCGTACCTGGATTTCGTCGCGGACCTTCCCGCGCACGTTCTGGCGTGGGACTCGCGGGCGAGCGGAATCGGCGCGGACGCGGTGCGCGCGATGCGCAGGGGCGCTTTGGCAGCGTGCGACGCCCACGCGGAAATTCTGTTTGCCGATCGATGGGAGCCTCTGTCGCCCCTAGCGGAGTTGGAAACGACCCATGTTTGACTTCCCCGTCCCCACCATCGACTTCGTGTCCATCGCCCCCATCCTGGCGGTGGTGGGCACGGGCATCCTCGCGCTGATCGTGGAGATGGTGCGGCCGCGCCACGCCACCCGCGTGATGTCGGGGGTGAGCCTCGCGGGCCTTCTCGTCGCGGGCTACCTGACGGCCCAGCAGTTCTCGCTCGAATACGGGGAGACCGTGGCGGGCATGTTCGTGCGCGACCGGCTGGGGCTGGTGCTGCAGCTCGCCCTGCTCCTCGCGGCGTTTCTGGCTCTGCTGTTCAGCGACGGCTACCTGCGCGCCAAACGCATCGACTTCGGCGAGTTCTATCCGCTGATCCTGTGGTCCACCGCTGGCGCGATGATGATGGTCACCACCACGAACCTGCTGATGCTGTTCGTGGGGCTCGAGGTGCTGTCGATCGCGCTGTACGTGCTCGCGGGATTGAGCCGCACGGAAAGCCGCTCCGAGGAGGCGGCGCTCAAATACTTCCTTTTGGGCGCGTTTGCGACCGGCTTCCTGCTGTACGGCATCGCGTTCGTGTACGGGGCGACCGGCAGCCTGCGCCTCGACGCGATCTCCGCGGCGTGGGTGAGCGGCGAGGGCTCGGAGCAGACGCTGCTGCTGTTCGGCCTGGGGTTGATGCTGGTGGGCTTGGGCTTCAAAGCCGCGTTCGTGCCGTTCCACCAATGGACCCCGGACGTGTACCAAGGCTCCCCGACCAACGTGGCCGCGTTCATGGCGGCAGGCTCGAAGATCGCCGCGATCGGCGCCCTGATCCGGGTGCTCGACGGCATGCTGCCCCTAAGCGAGTACTGGATGCCCGCGCTGTTCTGGATCGCGATCCTGACGATGTCGGTCGGCAACCTCGTGGCGTGCGTGCAGAAGGACGTCAAGCGCATTTTGGGCTACTCGAGCATCGCGCATGCGGGCTACCTGCTGGTGGCGGTGCTCGCACACTTCAGCGACCCTTCTAGGATCGGCTACGGGACGGTCACGTACTACCTCGTGGCGTACACGCTGATGACAGTGGGCGCGTTCGCGGTGGTCACGCTCAGCACGCAGGACGGGCGCGAGGGCACTCGTTTGGAGGACCTCAACGGGCTATGGCGACGCTCGCCGTATGCCGCGGGGCTGCTTGTGCTGTTCATGATGTCCCTGATCGGGGTGCCGCCGATGGCCGGGTTCTTCGGCAAGCTGTACATCTTCAACGACGCCCTGGCAGCCGGGCTGATCCCGCTGGCGATCGTGCTGGCGGTGAACTCGATCGTGAGCGTGTACTACTACGCGGGCATCGCGCGCGCCGCACTCGTCGCCGAACCCGAGGAAGGCGTGCCGACGAGTCCCATGAGCGCGGGACTGGCCACCGCGGGCACCGTTTGCGCCGTGGGACTGCTGGCCGCAGCGGTGTTCATCACCCCCCTGATGCAGTGGCTGATGGGCGACGGGCCCGACCTACTGTCGCAGCCAAAGGCCGTGGTTGCCGCACAGGACCGCCCGCAATGAAGCTCGCGGTCAGCATGTACTCCTACTACCGCGCCGTGAAGGACGGGCGGCTCGACCTCCCCGGGTTCATCCACGAAGCCGCGCGCATCGGCGCCGACGGCGTGGAGTTGCTGGACTTCTTCTACGGCGACGTGCCCGCCGACCGCGAGGCGGCCTCCGAGGCCCTGATAGCCACGTCGCTGCCGTGCCCGATCTTCTCGGTGGCCCAGAACTTTGCAAAGCCTTCGGCGGGGGAGCGCGAGGCCGAGCTGCAGAAGATCCGGTTCGGGGTGGACGAGGCGGTGGGCTACGGCTCGGGGGTCGTGCGCGTGTTCGCGGGCGACGTGTCAGAGGGCATCACCTTCGACCAGGCGCGCGCGTGGATCGTGGAGGGCCTCGCCGAGGCTTCCCGTTACGCGGAAGGCCACGGCGTGCGGCTCGCGCTCGAGAACCACGGCAAGTTGGCGGGCCGGGGCGATCAGGTGGCGGGCCTCATCTCCGACGTCCGGGCCATGGCGGGCAACGACGCCCTCGGCGCCAACCCCGACACCGGCAACTTCCTGCTGGTGGACCAGCCCAGCCACGAGGCGATCTCGCAGGTCGCACACGTGGCGAACATGGTGCACTTCAAAGACTTCGCCCCCGAGCCCGCGGGCCACTCGGGGTTCGCCTACGAGTCCCTGTCCGGAGCCCGCTTCATCGGCACCGCCGTGGGCGAAGGCACCGTAGACCTCGCCGCCTGCGTGTCCGCCCTGCGCGCCGCCGGCTTCGACGGCTGGCTAAGCGTGGAGTACGAAGGCGAAGAAGACCCCCTGTCGGCGGTTCCCAGGTGCGTGGCGAACGCCCGCAAGTTCCTGTAGCACCCCCACCCCGTAGCACAGGCACCCCTGCCTGTGTTCCCGTCGACGGAGTAGCACAGGCACCCCTGCCTGTGTCCCTGGGCGTTTCGACAACCGGGGTGATCGCGGCCACGGAGCGGATACACAGGCAGGGGTGCCTGTGCTACAAAGGGGCTCCTGGCACATTCCATGACGCTCGTCCTATACTGTCGACGTGGCAGCCGCCCTCTTTGAACCACGTGTCGGCGAGACCGTTCTATGGACCGCCAAGCCACGCTGTGGTCCACTGCGCACCACCCTCACCTACGTCGGCGGACTCCTCTGGTTAGCCTTTGGCATTTTCGCGGCTGCCTTCACCGTGGACAACCTGCGAAAGAATGGATTCCCGGATACGCTTAACCAACAGGCTATCAACGCTATCTTCTACATGCTCATGCCCTTCGTCGCCGCGGGCTCGGCTGCCCAGTGCTTCCTGTTGCCGAAGCGACTTCGACGCACCACCTACGTCGTCACCGACCAACGAATCGGCATGATCCAGTCGGGCACCAAGGCCATGCTCACATGGGAACAGGTCAGAGTCCTTCGGCGAACCCTATTCGGTCTTGGAAACGGCATCTACGTGTACACGTATGTGCGCGGCGAAGACCGGATTTCGCGCCTGTTCCGCAGCCCGTGGTACACCTTCACCGCGCTGACCGGCACCCGAGAACTCTTCCGAATCGCGCAATCCGAATGGGCCCGCAAACACCCCACCCTGTAGCACAGGCACCCCTGCCTGTGTATCCGGCGACCCATTCCGGCCCTCCGAAAGGCCCAACGGGCCGAACGACGATAGCCCGGGCAACGCCCTGGGTTTGGATCGCCCACAACGAGAGCCCTAAAGGGGCGCAACCCACAACCGGGACGGTCGCGGCTGCGAGTGCAGGGATTCCTGTGCTCCCAGCCCCCCCCTTCCGACAATCTCGCCTGTGGACCTCCGAACGGCGCTCCGATACGCGGCCTGCGCGGGGGTGGCGCTGGTAGCTGCGGGCAATTGGCCCCGCAACCGCACCGTCGCGCCCGACGCGCTGCTCCCCATCCTCCAATGCGAACCCGAGCAGCACCCGACAGACGACGCGCCCTTCACCACCTCCGTCGGGGGCATCGCATACACGGTCAAGCCCCTGCACACGTACGAGATCTGGGGGCTGGTTGTGAGCGGCTACGACACGGCGGTTTGGTACGACTTCGCGCACACGCAGTGGAAAGACAAGCTGAACGTCGCCGACGTATGCCTCGTGTTTGGAGATAACGCTAGAACGGGGGCATATCAAAATTTGAGCTATATAAGCGAAGAGTTCGCGTGCTGTGTGGAGGCCCCGACGCAGGAGGATTGGGAGGCGTTTTGGCCCACCGACCTGTCCAACAACCACCTCCTCACGGACAACCCCCAACTTGCCCGCAACCTCCGCGATGTCGAGGTCGGCGACCAAGTGAGGCTCAAGGGCTACCTCGTGGAGTACTCCCACAACGCCGGGTTCGCGTTCACACGCGGCACCAGCACCGTGCGCACCGACACGGGCGACGGCGCGTGCGAGACGATCTGGGTGACGGAGCTAGAAGTGCTCAAACCCGGCCCGCCGTCATGGCGCTGGCTGGGCTGGTTCGGCGCGTTCCTCCTCGCAGGCGCGTCGCTGGGCGGCCTGTTCCTCCCCCTGCGAGTCCAGTAGCAGTAGCACAGGCACCCCTGCCTGTGTTCCCCTGCACTCCTACAATTGGCACGATCACGGCCACGAACACAGGCAAGAGTGCCCATACCTACAACTCCGCCAAGACCTCGGCCAGCATCCGCCGCTGCTCCTCGATCGGCACGACGCTCACGGGTGGCACATGCAGGAACCCCACAGATTTCTCGGGAAATACCTGCAACGCCCGGAAGAAGAGGTAGTTGCACAGGTGGCCCCCCGCATGGACGCTCGCGGCCCGAAGCGGCGCGTCGGCCAGCAGCCAAGCAGGCCACAGGGTGGCGGCCAGGAGGGGCGGCGCCGCCGGGTCCAAGGGCGCGGGCCCCTGCACCGAGCCGAGCACATCGGCCACCGGCCCGATCCAGTTGCGCGCCACGGTCTCCACCCGAAACCCCTCGGCCTTCCCCGCGACGCCGAGCATCAGCAACGCATCAAAACTCCCACCATCCAAACCCGCCAGAAACTCATCCACCGCCTTGAACGCGACCTCCAAAATGCAGTGTTCGCGCCCGCACCCGGGGGCAAGCAACGACGAGGGGTTCTCAGCGAACTCGCCGAAGGCACCGAAGCCGGTCACAAGGAGGCGCATCGCTCTATCCTACACGCCCTCACCTCCAGGAAATCGGACTCGGGAGGACGGAGCCCTCAATCACCCATGGCGAAGAAGGTGTAGCGAAGGGTGTGCCGTTGCAAGACCTTGATACGAACCCCGTGAAAGAGGACATTGGACGGCGACACCTCACCCCCACCAGTTGCCGACCCCGATCGGCACCTCGTCGGCCAACTGTCTCACGTAGGAGTTTCCATCGGTTCGAAGCTGCTTGATCGCCTTCGCAATGCTAGGGGAGTCAATAGCCTCCGCATACCGTTTCTGCTCGGCGACGGCCTCGTGATCGTAATCTGCCCGGTTGTCCGAGACGCGAGAGTGTTGTCCCGCAAGCCATAGCAGGGCCTCGAGTCGCCTGATCTCGTTCTCACCCATGAGAACCCTCTCCAACTCATCGAGCGCGGGAGGATCGTATTTTGGACCCACCACCCAGTTGGGTGCAAAGTATCCCATCGGGTGGAGGTTGCCGGATGCATCTTCGAGCCGAATGACGACCGGCTGTTGTCCGTCGAAGCCCAAGTAGATCTTTCGAGGGCCCTGACCGTTCATCCCATCCTCCATCTCCTGAACGAGCACCGGAGTGGATAGCCAATCCACTGTTCCGTAGCTCGCATGTCTCGAGTACATCCGCCAGCCGATGTCGAACTCCGAGCGATTGCGGACGTCCCCGCTCGCGTCGACGACGAAGGCCCACGCGTGCTCGGCGCTCGGAGTCAACCCGGTGTGCGGGTTCAGCAAGATGAGGTACCGCGCACTCGCCTGAGAGCCAAAGGACCACACGTACGCATCTCCCTCGTTCAAGAAGATCGTACTTGGGAGCGAAAGAAATTCTCCGGCTCATCCTTTGCCATAAGGGTCTTCTCGACGTAAGCCATGAACTTGTCTCGCTCGTCATCGCCAAACCGGCCGATGTTCCCTCCCGCCCAGCGAGCCAACTGCTCGGACATCCCTGTTGGCTTCGCCTTCGCGCTTTGGCTGGGAGCACTGGGCCCGCATCCCGCCACGCACAGGAGGAACGTGACCAGGCCACCCACACCCAGGGTCTTGCTCCACGCGAAACCAAAAGGCGTGCCCGTCACGGTGTTCAACCTCATTCGATTCGCCTAGGAGTGCCGCCTTGGAACGACCCGTCGAGGTAACCCACGGCGATTCCCGCCTTCCGGAGATCCTCCACGGCGCTGAATGCCCAATGGTTTCTCGGAACGTCCACGAAAGGTCCGTTGACTTGGCTGTCGACCGCGAGAACTCGGCGAATGGACTCCTGTTGCAGCGCCAGGAGCGCATCGACATCGACGCCCATCGAGGCTAGCTCCCAACGCCGATGGATCGTCACGTCCCGCAGTCGGCCGATGGTGGGACGCCACTCACGACGCACGCCCATTGCGGCGGCCAACCGATCGTACTCCTCGGGGCTCTTAACCGCGGCCAACCGCCTCTCAAGGCGGTCGGCAATCTCCTTCAATCTGAGGGTGGTCGCTCGGGCTCCCGTGGCGAGTTCGTGGTTCGGGGTGCCACGATCCCCCCGGCTCCACAAACCCATGTTCATCAGAGCGCGTGCGGCCTGAATGTCGCGGTCTGTGACCGGCAATTGGCCCGCGCTTGCGAGCAGGCAGGCAAGACATCCTCCGAAAACTGAGAACACCATGCCATGAGTTTACGACGTCTCGTCAGCTAAGAGCAGCCGAAAAGCGGCGACGACCCAGCCGAGGGCACACGCAGTCAGCTCCGTGCCGGGGCCGCGGGAAGGGGCTTGGGCACCGTATACTGAAGTCACCATGGCGGGAAAGCGGGTATTCGATCCTCGGCCTGCGGTTACACCCGCGGGGTGGGCGGTGGCTGTCAGCTTCACGGTCCTGCTCTCCGGGGCAGGCTCGTACGAGGTCTCCAGCCCGCCGAGCGCGAACCTCCACCGCGACCTTGCGATCCTCGGGGGTTTCGCCGCACTCATCTTCGCGCTGGTCACGTCCCGCAAGGATCTCGCGGGTGGGGAGCGCCGGTTGGCGGGGATTGCGATCCTCCTCGCGATGGGAGGCTTGTGGGTCCTGTTCGGGAACTACCTGGCGAACCACTCCACCTACCCGATGACGTTGGTCGTCCTGGCGGGATTGCTCTGCACGGTCGTCGCCTCGGGCCGTGGCCAGCGTGTCGTCGCCATCGCGATGACCGGCTTCTACGTGTTGTGGCTGGGACCGGGGCACCTTCCTGCTCGAAACTCCCTTCCCCTAGTCGCCCGATCGGGGGAGTTCTCCGCAGAGCTTCAGACGAGGGACTCGGATGTGGGCGTCGAGTTGCGCGGCCCCCCGGGTCGCGAGTTGGCGAGCGCTGTCGATCTCGAGCGGATCAAGTTGGGAGCGATGATCGGGCCTTTGGTCGCGCTCTATCCCAAGTACAGTTGGACGGTGCCGTCCGATCTCCCAAACGACACGGCCCTTCTCTCTAGCCACCTCCATGCCCCTGCGTGGGCGCGGAGTTGGAGTCTGCGCCTGGAGGTCCCCGTTTGGCCCGCGGTCGCCGCCGTTTCCTTCGAGATCCCCATCGAAGGCCTCATCGGCACTGGAACACCGAAGGTCTACTCGGGCCGCAAGGGCGAGTTGGGCCTGTCGGTCTCCGACGTGGGGCTGGCCGAGACCACCCACCGGTTGCCAGCCTTGCCGTGCATCGCCCTGACCGCAACGACCGAAGGCTTGCCGTACAGCGGCTTCAGAGGAAACGAGCTGAGGATCACCGACCAGGACGGGCACGCACTCGAGTGGGTTACGGGTTCCTCGATGGGCAGCGAGAGCGGGTCCACGCGATCCATCGAAGTCGCCCCGATCCCGGAGGGGCTCCGAACCCTTCGGATCGATTTCTACTCGGACGAGCAAACCAGAGAGTCCAAGATCGTGTTCGACTTCCCAAGCGTCCCAACGAGGGGGAGTCCCTGAGGTTGAGTCCCGGGCTCCAGCTCACCACTCGACCGTCGCACCCTGGCGTAAGGTCACCATGATGCCGATGCACGCGCAACTGCTCGCCAACGGTGCGATGGGATTGGGACTGGAGCAGTGGGATCCGGGGATATGGCTGACCTACGTAGCCGTCATGATCGTGTACGAGGCGTGGGCGATCGGGCGGTGGCTACGGTTCGGATGGTGGGCGAGCCTCGCGATCAGTCTCGGAGCCAACGCGCTGACGGGGGTCTGCTGCGGGCTGGGAGGGCTCGCCGCTCCGTTCCTGCACACGCCGTTCGTGGGTTCCATCGCGAATCCGAATCCGCTTCTCGGTTCGGTGGCGCTTCTTGCGGTGTTCGCACTCCCCTCCGCATTGGTCGAGACCGCAGTGTGGGCCACGATCGCCAAACGACTCTTTGAGCCTCTGGGGAAGCCATCACTCCTCAGCCGCGTGCTCCTGGTCCACGCGATCGGGGTCCCCCTTGGGTTGGCCGTGCTCATCCTGCCGGCGCGGCCCTACCTCGGAAGGGAGGGCTTGGCCGCGGCCGCGCGGAAGTTCGACGTCCGGCGCTTCGCAGACGACTTGACGGCGTATATCGCAGAGCACGAACACCTTCCCGAGGCCAAGACCGTCGACGAACTGATCAAGGAGGTCCCCGGGCGGGACCGCTCGACAGACAGCGAGGTGATGTTTTACGCGCCCGAGTTTCGCAGGTTCGATATCGGCGAGGCGAGGCGCCATCCGTTCCTGTTGGACCCGTCGCTGGCGGGCGCAAAGGTCCATCCCGAACTGGACAGCGGGAGGTCGAACTTTGCGTGGTACGTCCGCCCACCCAGCGTCTCAAACGGCCGAGGATGGGGCATTCAGATGGATCGTCGCACCGGCGAAGTCCTAGCGACCCAAGATGCGGGCGATTGAGGGTTTCGAAGCTATTGACAACACAGTCCACTGGGGGAATACGGAACCGGGTGCCACCCCCCCAGGGCCGGGGGGTGCCCCCCCCACCCCCCCCCCCACCCCCCGCACGCCGGCG
>CAYJMZ010000015.1:18495-18707 GCA_964370995.1 uncultured Fimbriimonadaceae bacterium
CCGTCCCAGCCGCGTAGCACACAAGAAGAGGAGACTACGATTTGCCCTTCAGGCGGCTCGCGGGCGTAGCATCCGGCAACACAACGTGCCAAGACCTCGTGTTGCCTTTGGCATCCTGGGCCTGCCCAACCCAAGCGCGAGCGTTGTAGGAGACGCCGGCTACCATATCGATGCGCCATCCGGCGGGTATCCGAACACCCAACCCCTTGAAG
>CAYJMZ010000016.1:0-1174 GCA_964370995.1 uncultured Fimbriimonadaceae bacterium
TGTTCGTCCACTTCGCACCCAACACGTGGCAGGACAACGAGGGCGACGACCTCAGCACCCCGATGGGCGCGCTCAACCCCAAGTCCTTGGACACCGACCAGTGGGCGCGAACGGCAAAGTCCATGGGTGGGAAGTACATCGTGTTCGTGGCCAAGCATGTGGGCGGGTTCTGCTGGTGGCAAACGACCACCACCGACTACAGCGTCAAGAGCATCCCATGGCGTGGCGGCAAGGGCGACGTGATGGCCGATCTCTCCAAGTCGTGCAAGAAGTACGGGCTGCGGTTGGGCGTGTATCTCTCGCCGATGGACCGAAAGTTCGGGGTCGAAGTTGGCGGCAAGGCGAAGAGCCACGAGGAGCAAGCGGCCTACGAGAAGATGTTCCGCACGCAGTTGACGGAACTGCTCACCAAGTACGGCCCGATCTTCGAGGTGTGGTTCGACGGCAGCCTGGTTTTTGGAGTCGAGGACATCCTCAAGAGCCACGCGCCCAAGGCCGTGGTGTTCCAGGGTCCGCAGGCGAGCATCCGTTGGGTGGGCAACGAGGAGGGCTACGCGCCCTACCCGTCCTGGAACGGCGCCAAGTTCGACCCCAAGACGTGGGGCACCCTCACCTCGGCCGATGGCAACCCCGAAGGCGACCGGTGGCTCCCCAACGAGGTCGATTGCCGCATGCGCAACACCTGGTTCTGGAACACGCACAACGCCGACAGCCTGAAGTCGGTGGACAAGTTGATGGAGATGTACGAGCAGAGCGTGGGCCACGGTGCGGTGCTGTTGCTCAACAACACCCCCGACACCACGGGCCTGATCCCCGAAGCGGACGTGCGGCGCTCTGCCGAGTTCGGTGCGGAGATCCAGCGCCGCTACGGCACCGCGATCGCCGACGTGAGTGGAAGGGGCGAGGAGATCACCGTCAGCCCCTCGGCCCCGTCGGTCGTAGACGCGGTGGTGAGCATGGAGGAGATCGCGCAGGGCGAGCGGGTCCGAGAGTACGTGATCGAGGGCCGCGTGGACGACCGGTGGCAGGAACTCGCCAAGGGCACCGCCATCGGCCACAAGAAGATCGACAAATTCGGGCTCGTCCGCGTGTCCGCCGTGCGGCTGAGGGTGCTGAAGAGTGTGGGGGCTCCGACGATTCGGCGGTTGGCGCTGTATCGAACGGGGGTCTAGCA
>CAYJMZ010000016.1:1184-18535 GCA_964370995.1 uncultured Fimbriimonadaceae bacterium
GGCCCGTTGCGCGTCCATGCGGGTAAACATTGCGTGATCTGAGGGGATTGCCAATGGGGGACAGCAGATGATCAAAGACCAGGATCCGAGCGTTGGGCTGGGACTGAAGAGTGCCACTCAGGCGGAGCTGGAGGAGTTGAGGCTGCTGGGCGTCGTGGATGACGTGGGGGCCGTCCAGCCGCGGGTGGCCGGCGAAGTGCCCAGCGCCAACCGGGTGGGTCGCACGGCGATCGTTGCCAAGGACGTGCTGAACGATGCGTACGCCTATGCAAAGCCGTCCTCGTTCGCCCGTGGCCTGCGCGTGAACCTCGGTACGGTGGATCTCCTGCTCATTTCCGGCACGGCCAGCATCGACGAGGCGGGCAACACCGTTCACGTCGGCGACTTCCGCGCGCAGTGCTGGCGCACGTACCGCAACATCACCGGACTGCTGGCGGCCGAGGGCGCGAACTGGCACGACATCGTTCGGACCTCGTGCTACCTGCGCGACATCGAACGGGACTACAACGATTTCAACGAGGTGCGCACCGCGTTCTTCGGCTGGCTCGGACTCGATCCGCTTCCCGCCAGCACGGGCATCCAAGCCCGCCTTTGTCGCGAGGACCTGCTCGTGGAGATCGAGGCCATGGCGGTGTTGCCGGCCGTGCGGTAGCTGGGGGCCTTCGGGCTTTGGGGTTTGCGCGAAGCGCTTTGGAGTGCGACGGCCCGGCGCCGCTTTCGAATCGCCAGCCGTCGAACCGGGCAGTGCATTCTGGAGGGAACCGTTCGAACCCGGCAATCGCCCCGAGATTGGGACAGCGATCCACAGCGGCGCCGGGCCGCCGCACTCCAAAGCGCTTCGCGCCGACTGTCCCTACTTCCCCACGATCTCGAACGGGATCGCGGGCACTTGGCCGATGGACGCGCGGCGTTGGGCGGCGGGGCGCGCGGGCTGATTGCCGTTGGCGCGCTGAGCCGGGGGTTGGATCGACGCGTCCAGGATGAGGTTGCCCCGCAGCCCGGCCTTGAGCTTCTGCGCATCCGCGCGCAACACCAGCGTCACTCCCTTGGCGTCTGCAACCGCGCTTTGGAGCGTCAGACCCTCCGGCGCGTCCCCGATCGCGAACCGCAGACCGTTCGCCAGCAACGGGGCCGAGACGGTAAGCCGCAGCTGCACGGTGCCTCCCAGGGGCACCTTCACCGGCGTCTCGGGCGGGGTGATCTCCAATCCCGGGTTGCCTCGTCCAAGCACCGCCACGAGGAGTGCGTCCTGCGGCACGAGATGGCGGTACCCGAACGCCTGCATCATGTCCTCGGCCGGAGTGGCCACCCGCCGGACCGGCTTGCCAAGCACCGTGCCCACCCCCTCGATTTGGAGCTGGACAGGCCCGGACGCCGACCTCGCGGGAACGGTCAGGGTGATCGGCAGCCGATCCACCTGGCCCGGGATCACCCCGCCGCTCAAGTGGTACTCCCCAGGGGTGCCGGCAAGGGCCAGGGCAATGTCGCCGGCGAACCCGTCCCGACGCAGCACGTGCACGGTCAGCATCACCGTCGTTCCCGGGCGCGCGGTGACGCTCGACGGCACCACCCGCAACTCGAAGTCCGGTCTCGGCGCACTGATCCGCAGCCTGTACCCAAACGCCGTCCCACCCTGCCCCTGCGCGTCCCGCACGGTCACAAAATAGGTCCCGTCGGCGGGCAACGCGGTGGCAAGGTAGGAATCGGCCTGGTGCGTGACCATCGGGACCCCGGGGTCCAAGAAGTCGTCGTTCCAGGCCAAAACCTTCCCCTTGGAGTCTGAGAGCTGCAACGTGGAGTCCAGCGGTGAGCCGAGCCGGCGCGCCTCGACCTCCGCAACGACCTTCTCGCCCGCGCGGCCCTTGATGCGCACCACGTCCACGTCGCCAGGCCGATCGATGCGGCCGTTCACGATGACCGGGTGGTCAAGGCTCTGTGCCCGCGCAGAATCGTCGTTCGGCTCCTTCTGCAACGTCTCGGGAAGGGTGTCCAGAGCGAATGGAATGCCGCAGCCCGCCAGCAAGAGGCGCATCGTGCCAGGCCCCTGCGCCGTTCCGTCCACATTCGACTTCGCAGACGGCAGATTCCACCCGAGCGCCTCGACGGCCGTGTGCTGCTGGGCGCGTCCCCCCAACGGGAAGATGCTGGTCACGAACGCCACCTCGCCGATCGTGACGCGGTACACGAAGTCCTCACGCCCGCGGTAGATCGCGTCCCGCACCTCGAGCGTGTAGCCCCCGTCCTGGGGAACGGCGAAGTACAGCACGGGGTCTTGCTGGGTCGCGTTGTGGTCGGAGAACGCGACCTCGACGCCCTTTGCATCGCGAAGAGAAAGCGCAGCCTGGAACCAGCCCGGCACGGCGTCGGCGATAAAGGGGATCAGCCCGCGAACGTTCGCCGAGACCACGATTCTCTGCCCTTTCCGCAGCGCAAGGCCGTATCGGTCGGCGACTCCAGGCAGGATCCTCCCGTTCACCGTGACGGGGAGGTTGCCAAGCTCTTGTCCACCCGGCTCGGCAACCACCTCCGCGAGGCTCCCAATCTCGAAGCGGACCGGGTTCGAAAGCCCCCAGGTCGAGAGAAGTCGGATCTCACGCGTGCCGGGGGCCGCCCCAGGGGCCACGCGAACCTGGACACGCACGGTCTCGGCGATCTGGGCGTTGGGCTGCCTCTTGGGGTCGTTGCGCTCGCGGGCGAACTCGGCCACGTCGCGCAGCTCCTCGTCGCTGATGCCCGCTTCCTTGGCGATGCGCACGAGCGCAACGGGGTTGTTCAGCGGGCCCACCCGTACGCCGTCCTTGATCAGCTTGTCGCGGGCGTCCCGCAACTTCTGCTGCAAGGCCTGGGCTTGGCCCTGGGTGAGCGGCTTGTGGTACTCGCCGACCACCACTTCGACACCCTCGCCCGAAACGTAGGCCGCCGTCGGGCCCTGGAGGTACTGTCCACCGATCACCACGTCCGCCGTGGCGCCGCGCTGGCCACCTCCCGGGTACGCGTAGGCGGCGTGCGGCACGAATGGCTGCTGGGCCCGAGGCCCGGGCGCAAGCGCACCCGCCAGTACGCCGACGCAAGCCAAAAGGCCTTTCACATGATCTCCTTGAGACGGCCCGGAGACTGCGCTGCGCCCCACGAGGCGGGGATGATGGGCACCGCCATACCTTGGGGATGGGGCAGCGTGCCCGTGGGGTCGATGCCCATCAACTCGAGGATGCTGGCCATGAGGTCCGAGGGGTACACGGGGCGGTCCTTTACCTCCTCGCCCGTGGCGTTGGACGAGCCCACCACCTGGCCACCCTTGAAGCCGCCGCCCGCGACGAGCCCCGAGAACACCTGCCCCCAGTGGCCGCGGCCCCCGTCCCAGGGCTGCTCCCATTGCACGCGGGGTGTTCTTCCGAACTCGCCGGCGCACCACACGACCGTGCTGTCGAGGATCCCGTGCTCGGAAAGGTCCTTCAAGAGGGTCGCCAAACCCCGGTCCAACTCGGGAAGTTTGCGGCGCATCACGGGAAAGTTCTGCTTGTGCGTGTCCCAGCCTCCGTAGTTGATCGCGACGTACGGCACCCCACGCTCGACGAGGCGGCGCGCCAAGAGGCAGGACTGCCCGAAGGTGTTGCGCCCGTACAGCCCCCGCAGGTCGTCCTTCTCCTGCGTCAGGTCGAACACCTTGCCGGCGTCGCCGAGGATCATGTCGTACGCCTCGGTCTCGCACTGCATCAGCGCCTTGAGCTGCGGGTCGTCCTTGAGCACGCCCCGGAGCCCGTCCAGCCGGTGCATCATATCGCGCCGACTCTCCTGGCGCTGGGTGCTGATGCCCTCGGCCACCACCCCCTCGACCACGAATCTCGGCTGCGCGGGATTGCCGCCCGTCGCGAACGGCTGCCCCCCCGAGCCGAGGAACCCGGCCTCGGAGAACCGCCCGAGCAGCTCGGTCAGCACCACGTAGGGCGGGATCAGCCCCTTGTAGCCCGCACCCTGACCCCGAAAGTGGGACACCACGGCCCCGAGTGCCGGATGCGAGATTCCGTCGCCCCCCTTGAACCCCGTCTGCACGAGGTAAGCGGCCGTCTCGTGGCCGTTGTTGCCGTGCGTCATCGAGCGGATCAGCGAGTACTTGTCCGCCTGCTTGGCCAGTTCGGTGAGTAGCTCGTTGATCACAATCCCGTCCACGTTCGTCTTGATTGGACTCGTGAACTGGCCTACGAAGTCTTGTCCCGCGGCGGGCTTCGGGTCAAACGTGTCGAGGTGGGAGGGCCCGCCCCAAAGCCAGATCTGGATGACCGACTTGGCCTTGCCCTTGGCCCCCGATCCGACCTGCCGCACCGGCGAGGCCACCGCGCCCGGACTCAGCCCGTTGCACAGCATGAGCCCCGCTGCGCCGTACAGCCCGCACCGGATCGCTTCCCTCCTGGAGAGGCGGACGGTGAACTCCTGTTCGAATCGGTTACCCATGGGTGTCGTTCTCCTGCGGGTCAATGGCGGTAGAGGAACTCGGAACTGTTCAGCGCAGCCCACGCGAGGTCGATCGCACCCACCTGTGGCGAGCCTGCCCCGCGGATGTATTCGAGTGCGATCGTGCGTTCATCGGCAGTTGGGAAGCGCGAGAGGATGGCCAAGGTGAGTTCGTCGACCAGCTCGGGCTGCGTCTTGGCCGATTTGAGCAACGCGACGAGCTTCGGGCCGCGCTCGATCTTGCGCTGGATGTGGCTCGAGTTGAGCAAGTGAAGGCGTTGCGCGGCCGTCGGCGAGTTGATGCGCTCCGAGGCAAGTCCAGAGTCGCGCGCGGGGCGGCCGAACATCTCGAGGAACGAACTTGTGATGCTGACGTCGGCCAGCGTGATCGAGCGGCGCTCCTCGGGAATGAACGTGAACGGCTCGGGGGTCATGCTCGAGTACGCCTCGGTGGTGCCCGTGATCTGATCGATCGCGTCGATGAGCACCTCGGCCTCCAGCTGGCGAAGGCGGTAGAACGCGAACTCGTCGGCGGCGGATTTCTGGGAGGTCTGCGGGATCGAGGACAGTTGATAGGTGCTGGAGTTGAGGATCTGCCGAATCAGCTTCTTGAGGTCCCACCCCCCCGTCACCAGCGATTGCGCGAGATGGGCGAGCAGTTCCGGGTTGCGGGGTGGGTTGTCCGGTCGGAAGTCGTCGGGCTCGTGCACGATTCCACGGCCCATGAGCCACGTCCAGATCCGGTTCGCGACGCTGGGCGCAAACCAGGGGTTCTGGCCTTTAATCAGCCAGTCACAGAACGCCACGCGCGGGTCGCCGCCTTCGGGCAGGCGCACGCTCTTGCCGTCCGGGAGCGTCGCGGTTACGGGGCGACCGGCGGCTTTGGCGAGGTCGTTGAACACAACCTCCTCCTTCCACTCGCGCGTCGCCTTGTACCCGACCTGCGAGAAGAACGCCCCCATCGCCTTTCGCTTCGGTTCGGGCCACTTGTCGGTCCGCACGCCCATGAACGTGAGGGCCGCCATGCGCGCGAGGGTTTCGGGCTCCTTGCCCGGCACGGCGCGGTAGAAGTTGGTTTCGGGCGCGCGGAAGTTGCTGCCGCTGGCGGAGAGCATCGCCCGGGCGAACCGGTCGTAGGGCCAGTTCTCAGCCAGGCACGTGCGGATCCAACGGTGGTAGTTCTCGGCGGCGAGGGGCCACAGGTTGATGGGGAACTCCGACTTGACGCGCAGGATGTCGCTCCACTTCATCGCCCAGTAGTCGGCGAACTCCGGGCGCTGTAGCAGGCGATCGATCAGAGCCGCGCGCTTGCCGGGGCCCTTGTCCGCCAGAAACGCCCGTGCCTCCGCGGAGGTGGGGATCGTGCCGATGGCGTCGAGGTGGACGCGGCGCACGAACACCTCGTCCGAGCAGGGTCGGGCAGGCTGGATGCCGAGGGTTTTCAGCCTCCTCAGCACAAGCTCATCGATCCGGCCCGCCGGTTGCAGGTCGGAGCCGCTCTCAAACGGATGCACCGATGCCTTCATCATCGCCACGTTGCCCTTCCCCCCAGTGTGCACCAACGAAGGGCAACTCGCCAAGTTCAGTCCCGCCGATTCCCTCCCACACGCCGGCCCGCCAAAAGGTGGCTTCGGCGTCTCGCCGATTCCGTCCCACACGCCGGCCCGCCAAGAGGTCTCCAGCGAATGGACGTTCGACGCGCGCGAGTATTTGTCCTCAGACGCCTGGCAGAGCGAGCTGATCGAGGCGGCGGGACGGCATCCCTCCGCTCCCCGCGTGTTCATCGAAGCGGGCGAACTCGTGTGCTCCCCCGTGGTCCTTCGAACCGAGCCGGCGCGGGGGTGCCTTCGGATTGGCAAGGCGCGGTGGCCCAAGCTGCGGCCCCGCAAGGTCGTCGACGAACTGGTCCGGCTTCGAGAGCGGGGCGCCAAACAGAACGTCCAGGAGTTCCTCGACGCGCTCCACACGGCTGTCGAGTTTCTAAACCGCGGCAAAAAGCAAAAGGGCAACACGATCAGTGCAAAACTGCGCGACGTCTACGACCTTTTCTGCCTGACTCCCGGTTGGAAGAAGGAGAACTCGACCGCCACCTTCGCGCAGTATCTCTACGCGCTCTACAAATCCGACATCCGGGTCACCCGGTCGGGCAAAATGTACGAGTTCGGGTTCGTTTCCGGGCACCCTCCCGCGCGCGACCTCTTTGAAGTCATGGCTGAGGACGGGCGGCCCCTGAAGTACTACCTCATCCACTTTCGATAAGGCGTAGGGAATGCTAAGCCACGACCATACACACTACAACCGCCCCCTTCCCGTTCACGAATGGCTCCAAACCATTGACGACGAATACCTTGGCGATTTCATCCCCTCGGGAGGCTCCACCGTTCGTTTTGTCGGCGGCGACGACGACGCGCTGGAAGATGCGCGCGAAGGTCTGGCGGCACTCGCGTCGTCAAGGGGCATTCACCTCGTGGAAATGGATCCCGACGAACTCGACGAGAACGGGAAGAAGCCCGACCTCCATCGAATCGACAAACTCTACTTTCAAATCGCCAAAACCATCGACTGGCGGAACGAAGCGGGCAAGCAGGTCGTGGACGCACTCGGGCATCGCGGCATCAGGTTCCCACACGACAGTCCCACAACGGACTACGCGGAAGTCGCACGGCTCAGCGGAAACCTGGAGCCCTCCGATCTTCTGACGAAGTATCAGAATTTGATTACGGATATTCACCTGCGCGATCTCGGAATGGCGGTCGAGTTTCGCATCGCGCTGACCGCACTCGGGCGCGCACAGCTCATTCCAGAAGAGATCACGCCGACCACGGAGGAGCTCCTGCTCGGTTGGCTGCGGGGGGAAAAGGCCTTTCCCGGCAGCGCTCCCACGCTCAAGAGGATCCGGATTCACGAACGCATCGGGCGATCCAACGCAAAGTTCATGCTGCAGTCCTTCTGCCACTGGTTCAGGCAGTTGGGTAAGCCCGGCATCCTGGTCGTGCTGGACTTCAGACCCTACGAGCGGGTCCAGATTTCACATGCCCAGCGCGTCCAAATGCAATACGCCGCACTTCTGGAGGCGATCGACCGCGGGGCGGACGCCGGCGAACTTAAGGCGATCACGGACTCACAGGGAGAGGAATCCGACGGGGTTCGCTACGGCCACGCCGCATACA
This sequence comes from uncultured Fimbriimonadaceae bacterium, assembly GCA_964370995.1. GTDB lineage: Bacteria > Armatimonadota > Fimbriimonadia > Fimbriimonadales > Fimbriimonadaceae > JAMLGR01. The sequence goes on from CAYJMZ010000016.1 coordinate 8,804, forward strand.
TCCAAGCCCTCGAATTGCTTCGCCACTTCATCGACGACATCGAACACCTGGAGGGCTTCATGCTGGTCGTGCTCGGCTCCCCGTCGTACTTCGCGGCGTCGAGGCTTTCAGAGAAGGAGAGGCGCTTCTGGGACTATGACGCGCTTCAAACCAGGATCGGACTGGAGGTCCACGACGCCACGCGGCAGAACCCCTCCGCGGGATTGGTCCACCTCGTGGGAGGCGTCCGATGAGCGATAAGCTTCAGGCGCGACGCACGATCGAGGCGCTCCGAGCCGGCGTTCCGAGTCGGGCGGCCGCCTTGGAACTCGGCACCACGCAGAGCGGTATCGAACACGGGTTCTTGAACGCTCTCGAGCTCGTCGGCGGCGGACAGGGTGCGGCGCCGATGGTGATCTCCGCCGATTTCGGCCAGGGCAAGTCCCATCTTCTGCGCTATCTTCAGGCCACGGCCGAGCGGCAGGGTTTCGTGACGAGTTTCGTCGTCATCTCCCCTGAAACCCCACTCGGCAACTCCCACGGCCTGCTCAAGGCGATCGCGGAGCAGGCGGAGGCGCCGGGGATGACCGGCAAGGCGGTCATGGAACTCGCGTCGCCGGGCTCGAAAGCGCCGAGGAACGCGGCGTCGGAGCTCATCCGCTGGGCCCGGGACGCGTCGATTCCGGATCGGTTCAAAGCCATTCTGCGCGTCTACGACTCGACGGTGGACGAAGAACTGCGGATGCAGCTTCTGGGCGACCTCGAGGGAAGGCCCTTCCCCAAGTCGCGCCTCAGGCAGGAGCTGAAGCAACTGGACGAAGCCTCGCACTTCGACCTCGCCAGCCCGAGGAACGCCCTCCTGGCCCACGATCGGATCCGTCTTCTGGCGCAGTTCTTCCGCTGCCACGGCGCCAAGGGGATTGTGGTGTTCTTCGACGAGGTCGAGCGGATCGAGAAGTTCTCGTTCAAGGCGAGATTGAGCGCCTACCAGGAGCTTGGGTGGTGGAAACGCGCGTGCGCCGAATCGAACTCGAGGCTGTTCGCCGTGTTTGCGGAGACGCCCGGTGCGGTGAGACAGTGTTTGATCGACAAGGGAGACGAGGCGAAGATCCGATCCGGTGGAGCCCAGTTGCCCGAAGTGAGAGATCTGTTGGCAATCGAGGGCATGGACCTCTTTGGGGCCGAGACCCTTCTTCAACCCAATTCAGACGAGCAGTTTCAGGCGTTGCAGCACCACGTGAGAGAACTCTATCGGCGCGCATTCGAGGCAGAGCCTTCCCAACTCCCCATCCGCAAGGGCCAGACGACCGTACGTTCCGAAATCCGGCGTTGGATCACGACGTGGGACCTCCAGCGCCACTACCCCTCCTACAAGCCGCATGTTGAGGCCGAACCGGTGATCATGGATGCGACGGAGATCGCCGACGAGGAGTTGGCGAAGGAAGACGACGGAGTCGGGTCTGCGTAAGCGACGGACACCGAGGAGACCCTGATGGGGAGGGCGGGTTGGGTGAAGTAGAGGGCCACCAACCGCTCCTCCACCGGCTTTGTGTCCATCTGGGGTTTGACTATCGGAAGGGATCGACATGGGACAATAACACAATCATGCGAGCACAACCTCTTGACTCGACAACGCTGACCTGCCGCCTGAAGGACCGGCAGGTGTCACATGTGGTGGCGAACAGCGCGCAGAAGCTCACCGTCCACTTCTCGGACGAAACCGAGCTGATCGTGGAGGGGTGCCCGGAGGGGCTCCTCGCGCGCGTCGTGGTCGCCAAGCCTGTGGTCCAGGACACCTCGCAGCGCCCCACGAAGCGCCAACTCGACTACCTCACTTTCATCGCCAGGTACATGGATCGCTTCGGCATCGCACCCGCCGAGTCCGACATCCAGCGACATTTCTTTGTGTCCGCACCGTCCGCGCACCAAATGGTGGTCACGCTCGAGCGGCGCGGATTCATCACCCGGCAACCTGGCGTGCCCCGATCCATCCGCCTGTGCATCGCTCTGAGCGCCTGACCACGCGATGCCCCGTTTGGACCTACATGTCCGTCAAGCTTTAGAATTCGGGTTCCTGACTCGATGCGGTGTCGGTCCCCTACCCGAAGATTAAATGCTGACGCAGCACTAGAGATGTTGTGGGGACTGCGCTCACACTGGGGTTATGGTGCATGTTCTGGCCCTTCTCGCCCTTTCGACCCCGGCCCACCCGCTCGACGCGTACGACGTCGTGTGGACCACCCCTTCCGATAACGCCGCGGGCTCGATGCCGATTGGCAACGGCGAGGTCGTGCTCAACGTGTGGGTCGAGAAGGCCACGGGCGACGTGCTGCTGAACATCGCCCGAGACGACGCCCTGTCCGAGATCAGCCGGATCCTCAAGCTGGGCCGCGTGCGCGTGCACCTTTCGCCAAGCCCGCTGGCGTCGGCGACGGACTTCGCGCAGCACCTTCATGTGCGCGACGGCTCGATGTCGATCACCGGCGGCGGGTTGGCGCTGGAACTGCTCGTGGATTCGGAGGCGAACGTGATCCACCTCAGGGGGAGTTCGGTCCGCCCGGTGGGGGTCGCGGTGACGGTCGAGTCGTGGCGAACCGCCTCCCGGACGTTGCCGAGCGCCGAGAAGTGGTCGGCATGGTCCGTTCACGACGCGCCCTTCCCGCTCGTCGAATCCGCCGACCAGTTCGTTGCGGGTTCGGAGCCCGCCATCGAGTGGTACCACCGCAACGAGACTTCGGTGGTGCCCCAAGTGTTGGAGAACCAGTCCCTAACCGGGCTCAAAGGGACCACGGACCCGCTGCTGCACCGCACCTTCGGAGGGCGGGTCGTGGCGGCAGGATTTCACCGCCGCGACGCCCAGACCCTGGCCTCCGATATCCCGCTCAAGCGGTTCGACCTCAAGATCGCCACGCACACCGCTCAGACGCGCACCGTCGCCGAGTGGCTGGGCGGTCTGCGAAGGGAGGCCCAGCGCTCGGACGCCCCCAAGGCAAAGGCCCGAACCCGCGACTGGTGGCACGCCTTCTGGGAGCGGTCCTGGGTGTTTGTGGAGGGCGACGATCGCTTGAATCCCGTTCCGACCAATAGCGACGAACTGCGCAGGGGCGTCGATGCGAACGGGGGCAATGTGTTTCCTGGGAGGATCGACTCATGGCGGTTCCTAGGCGAGGCAGTCTCCGGGGCCGATCTCCTCAAGCTGATGGAATCCGACAATCTGATCGTCGACGACATCCCGCCCTCCCGAAGGCGCCAAGGCATCACCCTTCTTGCAACGATCCTCCCGCGGGAGATGAAACCGGGTCGGATCTTCGACAAGATCACTCCGGGTGGAAACGACGGCTTCCTGTTCGACACCCACCCCGGCAACGCGCTTCGGCTGATCGTGGGCGACATGGCCTTGGTCGCACCCGATTGCCTCAAGCTCGGAGTCCCGCAGAGGGTCGGCGCCACCTACGACGCCGAAACCGGAGAAGCCGCAATCTTCCTCGACGGGGTGCGCGTCGCCCACCGGCCCGCCGAGCGGGGATCGCTGGTGACCCGCGGCTACGTGCTCCAGCGCTACGTAAACGCGTGCCAAGGCCGCGGCGAGTTCCCGATCAAGTTCAACGGGGGCACCTACACGGTGGAACCCGCTGCGATGGGAATGCCCTTCAACGCGGACTGGCGAAACTGGGGCGACTGCCACTGGTTCCAGAACGTGCGGCACACGGTTCACCCCATGCTCGCCACGGGAGATTTCGATCTGATGGAGCCGTTCTTTCGGCTCTACGAAAACGCCCGGCCCCTTGCGGAGGCGCGAACGGCGAAGTACCACGGCGTGCAGGGCGCCTACTTCCCGGAGACCATGACGGTCTGGGGCACGTACTCGGGGGGCGACTACGGGTGGAATCGCACCGGCCACCAGCCCAAGGACGTGCTCTGCCCGTGGTGGGACGACGCGTGGAACCAGGGCCCCGAGTTGGTCGCGCTGATGCTCGATCGGTGGGAGTACACCCGCGACGCGGCCTTCCTCAAGAGGCGCGTGCTGCCCATGGCCGAGTCCGTGCTGCGCTATTTCGACACCCGGTTCCAAAAGGACGCCGCTGGCAAGATCGTGCTCGACCCCACGCAGGTTGTGGAGACGTACTGGAACGGCGTGGTGAACGACATGCCCGCGACGGCGGGGCTCATCGCCGTTGCCGAGCGCCTGACGACCCTGCCCCCGGGCCTGGCGACGCCTGCGCAGAAGACCTTCTTCGAGCGAATGCGCCGCGCGTGCCCCTCCCTTCCGCTCGAAACCAACGACGGCGAGCGGGAGTTGGCGCCTGCACAGAAGTACGACCCGAATCGCAGCAACGTCGAGAACGGGGAGCTGTACGGCGTGTGGCCGTTCCGCCTCGTGTCACTCGCCCGACCCGCGTTGCTGGAGGAGGCGAAGCGGGCGTACGCGCACCGGGGCGACCACCTCGACCAGGGGTGGGGGTACGACGGCAACGTCGCCGCCCTGCTGGGGATGACGGACGAGGCCGCGCGGATCCTTCTGGTCAAGTGCCGCAATTCGAACCCGGCCTACCGGTGGCCTGCGACCTGGGGACCGAACTTCGACTGGCTTCCGGACCAGAACCACGGCGGCAACCTGCTGAACACCGCGAACCTCATGCTGCTGCAGGCCGAACCCCTCGAGGCAGGTGGCCAAATCCGCTTGCTTCCGGCATGGCCCAAGGGTTGGGACGTCGACTTCAAGCTGCGCGCGCCCGGAAACACCACGGTTCGGTGCGTCGCCCGCTCGGGACGCATCGTCAAGTTGGAGGTCTCACCGAAGGCCCGCACCAAGGACATCGTGTGGCCCGAGGGCTGGGCAAAACCGCGCTGAAGCCATGTAGCACAGGCTCCCAGCCTGTGTTCCGCGCGGGGATAGGATCACAGGCAGGGGTGCCTGCGCGACGAGTGCCGCCGGACAGCCAATCGAGACGATCGCAGCTACGAAGTGCCCCCCGGGCTAGAATGCGGGTGTGCTGCTTGCCTCCCTGGTTGCCCTTGCGCTGTTCCCCCAACAGGTGCTCGCTGTGGGGGATGGCAAACGCTTCACCCGCATCGAGGACGCGGTGGCCGCCGCAGCGCCCGGGGCCCGGGTCGAAGTTCACCCTCAAGCCGGTGGATACCCGCGAACGGCCGTGCTCGTTCGCACGCCCCGTCTGGAGTTTGTGGGAGTCGGGGCCCGTATCAAGCTTGATGGGACCGGCTTCGAGTACAGCGGCGTGGGCAGGGTTCCGCGCGCGATTTTCCAGATCGAGGCGGACGGCGTGACGGTCCGCAACTTCGAACTCACCGGTGCCCACAACTCCTCCTCAAACGGCGCGGGCATCCGGATCAACGGCGGCAACGACGCGCGGGTCCTCGCGTGCGCCATCCACGGCAACGACATGGGGATCATGTCCAACGGCGCCTCGGACCAGCTCATCGAGTCGTGCGCGATCTTTAGGAACGGCAGCGACCGCGATCCGGGCTACAACCACAACCTGTACCTCGGGGGCGAGAGCGTCACGGTCCGCTCGTGCGACATCTGGGGATCGACCACCGGCCACAACCTCAAGAGCCGCGCGCACTTCACGCGCGTCGAGTACTGCCACATCCACCACGCCGCGAACCGCGAACTCGATCTGGTCGAGGCCACGGAGACCGAGCGGCCCCATTCGAACGCCGTGCTCATCGGCAACGTGATCGAGAAGGACCCCAACTGCTCGGGAAACCGTGGGGTGATCCACTTCGGCCAGGAAAGGGGCGTCCGGCGCGGCACACTGTTCCTCGTCAACAACACGATCTCCACACCGTTCGTATCACCCGTGGTCGACCTCAGTTCGCCCACCGTGGGGCTCGAAATGTGGAACAACGCGGTGTTCGTGACGGGTCAGTCCAAACCCACCCTCATTGCTCTTTCGGGTGGCGCCGAGAAGGAGGCCGTCGCCGGCGGGGGCAACTGGTTCGCTCCCCCGTACGACCTGACCACTTTCCCCGTACTCGCCGCAACCCGCGTGCTTGGCGAGGGGTCCCTTCGCCCGGATGGGACCACGGCCTTAACGGTGGGGGCCCGGTCCTGCACGATCGACGACGGGGAGGGCATCCGGCAGTCCGGGGCGACGACCCACCGGTACACGGGCAACGGGATTTGGAAGCCCTCGATCGAGCGCTTCTTGGGGGCGGGATAAGGGCGGCCCGACACAGGCTGGGAGCCTGTGCTACATGGCCGCGATCGTCCCGATTGTCGGTCCGCGCCGCAGTTGTAGCACAGGCACCCCTGCCTGTGATCCCATCCGCGCCGCAGTTGTAGCACAGGCACCCCTGCCTGTGATCCCATCCGCGCCGCGGAACACAGGCTGGGAGCCTGTGCTACAGGGGCTTGCGCTTCTGTTGGAGCAGCCAGTCGTAGAGCGCGTCGCCAGCATACACATTGGTCCACACGTCGTGCCCTCCACCGGAGATCACGTCGAACCGCACGTCGGCGCCTGCCGCTTTGAGCGCTTCGATGAGGGGCGTCTCCTGGTTGAGGGGAACCGCCGGGTCCTCATCCCCATGGGTGGACCAGATCGGAATCCCCTTGATCGTCGAAGCAATCCACTTGCTGGCCCACCCCGCGATGGGGGCGATCGCCGCGAACCTCTTGGGCGCAAACGCCGCAAGGGTGTAGGTGCCGAATCCGCCAAGGCTGAGCCCGGTGACGTACTCGCGGTCCTTGTCCACGCGCCACTTCGACTCCACCTCGTCAAGCAGGCCCGTCAGGGTCATCGGGTCCCAAGCCGAGTCCGCCGGGCATAGGGGCGCCACAACGATGAACGGCAGCTTGCGGCCATTTCGGATCTCTTTGAGGGGACCGTGGATGCCGACCCTCTCCAACTCCTCCCCCCGCTCCCCGGCGCCGTGAAGGAACAGCAACACGGGGTACCGCTTGCTGCTCGAGGCATAGCCGTCGGGTAGCGCCACCTGGTAACGGCCGCTCACCGAGACACTGACCTTGCGGCTAAAAGTCTGGGGTGAGGGGTTCTGAGCGTCGTTCGGCATCGGTCCCAAAACTCCGGCGGCAACGGCAAGGGCAACCAGCACGTGCAGCATGGCTTGACGCTACCCGACCTAGTGGTGCGTCAGCATTCAAATTTTGGGTTGCGGCTTGACGAGTCTTCGTGTGGGCTGGAGGTCGGTCGGGTAGGTCCACCTTGGATAGCCTCCGACAGGGTGGCTTCGGCGTCCCGCCGATTCCGGGAGGCTGGCGACCACCTGGATCGGAATCCGTGAGACGCGGAAGCCACCTTATGCCGGATTCTGATCAGCCTCCGACAATCTGGATCGCTCGTTCCAGTAGCTCGTCGCGCTTGGCCGCAACCCCGGCGATCGTTCTGCCCACCGGCACGGTCGGCCGGACGCCCACCCCATGATGGGTCGAACCGTCGTGCTTCACCACCTTCATCCCGGTGAACACCACCGTGTAGCCTCCGGGCAGGGAGAACGGGTTCACGTTGCCGTTCGTGCCGGCCGTGGGCCCGCCGACGATCTCACCAAGTTTGTAGTGCTCCACGATTCCCATGACGCTCTCGGCGTAGCTGATCGCCCGACCGTCCGTCACGAACGCGATCTTGCCCGTGAATCGAGGCTCCAGCGGCGGAGCTGGGCTCCAGCGGCTCTCCACGAACGCCATCTGCGCGCGATCCGGCTTTGACACCTTCGGCACGTTCCAGAACGCGGAGGTGATGGGCTGATTCGAGAGCCGCCGCAACACGTCCATCGCGACCTCGTTCGGATACCCCCGCATATCGAACACGATGCCTTTCGCCTTCGCGAGGTCGGGAATCGCCTTCTTGTAGGCCTCCATGTCGGCCCGCGGGGCATCGAGATCGACGTACCAGATGCCGGGTCTGATCTCCTCGATGGGCTTTGGCCTCGATTCAGCCGCAGGCGGGCCCGTTCTCTTGAGAATCACCTGGTACGGCTCGCTGGTGCCGCTCACGACCCGCAAAGTCGCCTCAGAGCCCTGGGGCCCGGCGAGCATCATCGACCTCGCCCGCGCCCGGCGCCACTGCTCCGTCGCCCCGGAAACCGTGGGTTCCAGGCTCTTCCAAAGCTCGTCGACCCTCCTTCCGTCGACCTGCAGAATCTCGTCTCCTACGCGAGGCTTGGTCGTTCCCGGCGCGGTCTGGGTCACCACAAGCTTCCCTTCGACCCAATCGACCGCGATGGGCGGGTTCGCCACGGCATCGTCCGAGGGATGGCCGACATACCCATGTCCGTCCATTGCCGAGGCCACCAGCCTTCGCAGAGTATTGAGGAAGGCGCGCGCGTTGCCATCGGTCGCCGCCGAGGAGAGCGATTGTCGAAGCACGCCGGGCCAATCGGTTTTCACGACATCGAAGTAGGGATAGAACTGCTCAAACACGTTCCAGGCCAGCGCAACGTCGGCCAGCCGGGTCGTGCGATCGTCGCCCGAGGCCACGGCGGCGGGAAGTTCGAGCGATTTGGGATCGGCGGTCCGCGGCAGGGCCGAGCCGTTGTCTGCGAACAGCGCCAGCGGCACGAGACAGGACACGCCACCCCCCAGATCCGCCTCGAAGGGGGTTCGGGGATCGGGAACACCGGATGGCACGACGCCGCCGGGAGCGCTTGCGAACGCCCGCCTGCTCCGGTAGATGTTCTGGTTCGCAGGGATGTTGCCGCCCCCGAATCCGGTGTTCTCCCAAGTCACAATCTGCAGATTCGAGGCGCTCGAAGGCGCAGTCAGCCCGGGCGCCGTCGCGGGCTTTCGACCCGTCGGATACACCCGCACGGTCGGTGCGATCGGCTTGAAGAACGTCTCGAGCTTCTGGGCGAGGTCGGCGGGGTCCTTAGCCCCTTCGGCAACCGGCACGCCGGCAATTGCAACCGCGTGCCAATCGGCCTTCTCCACGGCGTCGCTCGGGTGGAAGTGCCGAACGTAGCCAAGCAGTTTGGTGTAGGCGATGAGGTTGTCGAGGCCGAGCGCGGTCAGGGATTTGGCAGGCGCCGCGGTTGGATCCGTGCCAGACCCCTCGCCCAGGCTCACCGCATCGATCGATGCCCTGCCGACACCGACCAGCATCATGCCGAAGTTGATGGACTCGGCATCGGAATCGATGACCCCCGAGACGTCGTAGAAGGCCCAGTTCGAGGACGTGATCGGGCGATCGCCCATGTTGTCGAAAAAGCCCCGCCCGCCGCCGCGGCGATCGATCCGCATCCACAGCTGCGCCCGGCCGAACCCGTTGCCCGCCTCGTAGCGCACCGCGGCTCGGAACCGCACCTTCTTGCCGCGGAACGGGGTCGCGTCGATCGACTGCATGAGGTTGCCAAACCCGTTGCCTGGCCGCCCAGAGAGGCTCACGATGGCGTACTGCTTCCCCTCCCTCGGGCCATCGGTCGAGATCTGCGCGGAGTAGCCGGCCTCGAGAACCGCCGGCGGGACGAACCAACCGGGAGGCGTCTGCCCAGGCGAGCCCGACTCGAAGCCCGCATTCGCAACCTGCGCCTGCGCGCCCGCAGCCAGCAATCCCAAGCAGGAAAGCAACAGCCAACTCTTCATTCTCACTCCTCCAAAGCCCCTGCAGCAGCCGCGGCCACGGGCCCGATGTGTTCGGCGTGTGCACAGCTCATACCAAGATTGTACAGTGGGGCCTGACCTTCCCGTACCAAGGCCGCAATTCTAGCAGGGTGCTGAAGAGGGCCGACGCACCCGTGCCACCCCCGTGTCGGGGGTGCGCCAGTTTCGAGAGTTCT
>CAYJMZ010000017.1:0-3752 GCA_964370995.1 uncultured Fimbriimonadaceae bacterium
CTCTAAAAGGGGACCGACCCCTCGGCGATTCTCTGCGCGCTCTGCGTGAAACCGACGGCTAGTAGTCGACGGGCCTGAGGTAGGACTCGCCGATGGCGGTGGACGAGAGCATCGCTACAGTCGGCAACCGACGCTTCCAGTGAGTCGACTCCACGCGGCGGCGCACCAGGGACACTTGCCCGGAATCAAACCCGTGCGCGATCATCCACCGGTCCGAGCGCCCTTGCACGAGCTGAACAAGGATGCGGTCTGCATCGGCGTAGGAGATCCCGAAGTCGCCTTCGTCGGTCTGCTCCGGAACCAGATCGGCGGTCGCAGGCTTGTCCACGATCACGTCGGGCACGCCAAGTTCGCGCGCCAACGCCCACACCTGGGTCTTGAACAAGTCGCCGAGGGGATTGATCGGGGGGGTGTCGTCCGCGTGCCACGTGAAGTACCCAAACAGGCGCTCGGTCTTGTTTCCCGTGCCAATCGGCAACGCGCCCCACCGAACGGCCTGGTCGAACAGCACCGTCATGCGGGAGCGCGCGCAGATGTTGCCGATGCGTACGGGCGTGGCCGACCCGTCCTGGGCCACAAGTGCATCGACCATCCCGGTGATGTCGAACGTTTGTTCCCGAATCCCCAGTTGCCGGGTGACGAGGTCCGCGTGCGACAGGCTCTCTGGGGACGACAGGCGGTAGGGCAATCGCAGGGCGGTCACGTTGTCGGGGCCAAACGCGCGGGCACACAGGAAGGCGGACACCGCGGAGTCCACGCCGCCGGACAACCCGAGCACCGCATGACGCACCCCGCGCCTCTCGATGCACTCGTGCCTGAGGAAGCGCACGAGCCAATCGGCCACGAGCGCGGTCTGAATGTGAAGCAAGGCATCCGAATCCGCGGCGGCAACCTTGGCATGGATCGCAAGCACGCGCATAACGGCATCTTACTTCGATGTGCCGGGCACAAAGTCCCCGAATCCATGGGTTGAGCGTGATCGTCCCGAGAATTGCAGTAGATTGAGTCAGGGGCGTCGCACAGACGTTTCCATTGGAGTCAGGCATGTCGGGAAGCATCAAGCTAGGTCTGTTCATCATCCTTGCCGTCTTCGCCGCGTTTCTCGTCGTGAAGGTCGTGTACGCGGTCGTCGCCGGCATCCTCCACGTTTTGTTTCCCATCGCGATCATCGGCGGTCTCGGTTGGGTCCTCTACAGGGTGTTCGCCCAAAAATCGCTCGGCGGCCGCAACGGCCGAAGCCTTCCGTAGCCGGGTGCTGAAGAAGGGGCTTGCACCCTATGTTCTCGCGCCACGGACGTTTCCGATCCCGTGCCACCCTCATCTTGGGGGTGCGCTAGGTGAGAACTCTCGGCGAAAGCACCCCCGACACGAGGGTGGCACGGTTGCGTCGGCATTCTTCAGCACCCTGATAGATAGACGTGTTGCGATTCCCGGGGGTTTCGGGGATTCGCAGGGCGCTCCCCGGCACCTGACGTGTCCCTTCACTCCCGTCGCTACTGCCTGCCCCTCGGCGCAAATTGAACTTCAGAGGGATTTGCGGTGCAGATTGGGGTTGGCTGCCGGACTAGGATTCGAACCTAGACTAGCGGCACCAAAAACCGCTGTCCTACCCTTAGACGATCCGGCAGATCGCGGGTGGGAGTGTACCGTCTGGCGGGACGCGGGGATCGGACCCCTCACCCCTGCCCCTCTCCCCGCAAGCGGGGCGAGGGGTTCCCGGAGGGGGTACCTTGGGATCGCCGTGGCGCCGAACCTGAAACCAAACCCCTTTGGACCCCGGTTCCTTGCGTGGCTCGAGCGCCAGGAGGACGCGGTGCTGCTTGAAACGGCGCGGCCCGATGCCTCCAACCGTGTGTCGCTTCTGTTTCTCGATCCTGTTCGGACCATTACCGCGCACACGCTCGAGGAGGTGGAGCCTGCGCTCGAGGAGATCGCTGCGGCCGTCGAGGGGGGGGTGCACGCCGCGGGTTGGATCGCCTACGAGGCGGGCTGCGCGTTCGAGGACGTGCTCCGCCCACTCGGTCGCGAGGTTGGAGCGCCGCTTCTCTGGATGGGCCTGTATCAAGAGCCCATCGTATACGACCACGTGGCCGGACGATTCGAGGGGGCGGTCAAGCTGGAGTGCGGCACCCCAACCCTCGGCCAAACCGCTCTCGCGCCCGTGCCGAGTCTCACCGAAGCCGAGTACGAAGCAGGCTGGCGGGAGATTCGCGAACGCATCGCAGATGGCGACACGTACCAGGTCAACCTCACCTTCAAACTCCGGTTCGCGCACCCGGGCTCGGCGGGCGAGCTGTACGCGCGCCTCAGACGCGCCCAGCCCGTGCCGTATGGGGCGTTCCTCCGGGGTGGCGGCTCAACGCTTCTATCGTTCTCGCCCGAACTGTTCTTCCGTATCGACCGGCGCAGGATCGTGCTCAAGCCGATGAAGGGAACCGCCCCCCGCGGCCGCACGCCCGCCGAGGACCGCGACAACCGCGCGTGGCTTGAGGCCAGCGCGAAAGACCACGCCGAGAACCTGATGATCGTCGACATGCTGCGCAACGACGTGGGGCGTCTGGCGAAGACCGGCAGCGTCAGGGTCCGCCGCTTCTTCGACATCGAGCGCCACCCCACGGTGTTCCAGGCGACCTCCACGATCGAGGCGCTCCTGCGGCCCGGTGTGCGCATCCCCGAGATCGTGCGCGCGCTGTTTCCGTCGGGTTCGGTGACGGGCGCGCCCAAAATCCGCACCATGCAGATCATCCGCGGCCTTGAGCCCGAACCGCGTGGCGTGTACACGGGCGCCATCGGGTACTTCGCGCCGGGCGGACGCGCCGTGTTCAACGTCGCTATCCGCACGCTGACATGCGATGTCAGTGGGACATGGGAGATGGGGGTGGGGAGCGGGGTGGTGGCGGACTCCGACGCGGCGTCCGAGTACGAGGAGTGCCTGCTCAAAGGACGCTTCCTTGAGGAGCCCCCCGAGGACTTCGAGCTGTTCGAAACCCTGCGTTGGGACCGCCGAACAGGTTGGCGCGATCTGCAGGCCCACTGGAGGAGGCTGCGCGCCTCCGCCAAGCACTTCGGCTTCCCTTACTCACACGATGCAGTGGCCCATGCGTTGATGCGATGCGCACCCCAGGTGACCGGGGCGTCGTGCCGGGCTCGAGTTGTCCTCAACAGGCGGGGCGAGGCACGCGTGGTGGTGGAGGTGTTGGAGGAGTTGCCCACACCGGTGCGCGTTCGGATCGCGGTAGTTCGCACACGTTCGGACGACCCGTTCCTCGCCCACAAGACCACACGGCGCGACCTCTACGACGAACAGCTGCGGCAGGCCCGGGCCGAGGGGTTGTTCGATGTGCTGTTCATGAACGAGCGCGGCGAGGTCACCGAGGGCGCTCGCAGCAACTTGCTCGTGCGAAACGGGGACCGCTACCGCACCCCTCCGGTCGCGTGCGGTCTGTTGCCCGGCACGTGGCGGGCGCGGTTGTTGGCGTCGAAGTCGCTCGACGTGCGCGAGGATGTGCTGTTCCTCGAGGACCTTGTGGAAGCAGACGCGGTGTACGTGTGCAACGCGCTTCGGGGCCTGTTGCCCGTGGTGCTCGTCGGCGCCCCGTAGCATAGGCTCCCAGCCTGTGTTCCGGCGAAATCGTTCGGCGTTGGTGTCGGCCGCGGAACACAGGCAGGGGTGCCTGTGCTACGGGGGCGATACAATCCTGCCATGTCTGATCGGATGGCTCGGCTGGCGGGGGAGTTGCGCGGGGCGGGGG
>CAYJMZ010000017.1:3762-18325 GCA_964370995.1 uncultured Fimbriimonadaceae bacterium
GGGTGGATGCGTTTCTGGCTTGGGCGCCGGTGACGATGGGGTACCTGCAGGGGTTCTCGGAGGGGGCTGGGGAGCGGTTTCTCACGCTCGCGTTGCGTTCCGACGGCAGCGTGCGGTTGATCTGCCCGGCGCTGTCGGCCACCCAGGCGGGCCGCTCGGGCATCGCGGACATTCGCCCGTGGAAGGACGGCGAGGATCCCGTGGTTCACTTCAAGCAGCTCGCCGCCGACTGGAACCTGCGCTCTGCGATCATCGGCGTGGACGACGAGATGCCCGCGCACCTGTTGCTCACCATGCAGGCCGCGCTCCCTGCCGCGCTGTTCAAGGCGGGCGGCGGGCTCGTGGCCAACCTGATGCGCGTCAAGGGGCCCGACGAGTTGGCGCTGCTGCACGAGGCCGGGCGCATCGCCGATCAGGCGTTTCCCGCCGGGGTGGCCGCCGTCCGGCCGGGCGCAACCGAAACGCAGGTCGCCGACGCGCTGGCGGCTGAGATGCGCCGTTTGGGCGGCGTGCCCACGTTCACGATCATAGCCACAGGCGCGAACGGCGCAGAGCCGCACCACCTCAGCGACGACACCCCCGTCCGCGAGGGCGACGTGATCGTGATGGACTTCGGGTGCTCGCTTAGGGGATATCAAAGTGATATCACCCGCACCGTGGCGTGCGGCAAGGCGCCGGACGAGGCCCATCTCGTGTACAAGACGGTGCTCGCCGCCCACCACGCGGCGCGGAAGGCGGTTGCGCCGGGGGTTTCCTGCGGGGATGTGGACGCCGCGGCCCGGGGGGTGATCGAGGCCGCCGGCTACGGCGAGTTCTTCGTGCACCGCACCGGGCACGGGCTGGGGATGCGCGTCCACGAGGAGCCGAACATCATCGCGGCTAGCGGGCAACGGCTCATGCCCGGGCACTGCTTCAGCATCGAGCCCGGCATCTACCTCGCCGGCAGATTCGGGGTGCGCATCGAGAACATCGTCACGTGCGCCGAGGGCGGACACGTGAGTTTCAACGTGGAGCCGGCAGACTCGCTGTTCGAAGTGCCCGTGTAGCGCCGACACTGTCTAGTAAGCCCCGACCTCATGCCTCCGCAGCCCCGCTGTGGAGGCTTTCGTTTCGGCGGGCTAGGTATGCCCTCCACAGCGGGGCTGCGGAGGCATCTCCTTCCCGGGCGCGGTCAACTAGCGCGTTTGCGGCGGGCGAGGAGCACGCCGGCGCCGAGGGCGAGGGCGGCGAGGCTGGCGGGCTCGGGAACCACGGGGGGTGGCTTGCCGTGGTTCGTGGGCACGAGGAAGCCGATGGCCGGAAGGAAACCGAGGGGGTTGAACCCGCCGATGTCTCCCACGATCGTCGCGGGACCCTGGCCGCCGGTTCGGGTGGTGGTGGGGGGCGTCTCGCCGGGGGGGCGCGCCTCTTCGAGCACCATGTCGATCGTCGGCTCGAGCGCGGTGGTTTCCGCCTGGAGGTCCGCGGCCGCCATCTGCTCCGGGCCCTCGAGATCCTCGATCGTGACCGTCTGGCTCTTGATAACCTCGGCGTCCACGTCGTTCGGGGCCGTGTGGTCGTTGGGCCCCAGGGACATCGGGTTGCCGCAATACATGCGCATGACGGGGGTACCGGCCTGGTCCACAAACACCACGGCGCGTACCTTCATCCGTTGGAGGATCGCGTGGATCTTCCCACTCGCCAAAACGCCGAACACGCGAAACACGCCTGGCTTCTTGAGCTTGGCGATGCGAAACGTTTTGAAGTAGGTCTGAATTTCCGCGCGGGACATGCCGTAGTGGCGCATGAAGCGGTCGCGCACCTCGGGGTCCCTCTCAAGTTGGGCGAGCAGTTGCGAAACCGAGGTGACCCGCTCGTTGAGGAACGCGTTCCGCTCTGGCCGGGCGGCCATCGAACAGACGGCAACAGACAACAAGGCCCCAACACAAACAACCGATCTTAGATCCATGTCCAGCGCGGGCCCGATTCGCGGGGACCCAATCCTTTCGAGGCAAGCAAGTCGCCCACCTATTATATAGTCTGACCAGATTATTGCTGGGAATGTTCGGAAACCGCGACCGAATTCCCGGGTTCCCGTTTGTCATTCATGTCTGTACCGGTCCTCGGGGTCTCGCCGGGCCCGCAACGCCCTCTCGATCAGCTCGAGGGCGTCCTGGGCGGCGGCCTGCTCGGCCTCCTTCTTCGAACGGCCCCTGCCTTCACCCATCACCTCGTCGTCGAACAGCACCTGCACCAAGAACCGCTTCTCATGCGACCCACCGGTCTCCTTTGCGATCCGGTATTGCGGGGCCTTGCGCCATGCGGCCTGGGCGGCCTCCTGAAGCTTGGACTTGAAGTCGTTTGGGCTGACGTCCCCCCCCGACACCTGCTGGAGATACGATTGGAGTTGCTCGAGCACGAACCAGCGCGCAGTCTCAATGCCCGATTCCAGGTACACGCCGCCGATGATCGCCTCGAGCACGTCCGCCAGGATCGAGGGGCGTTTGCGGCCGCCGGTGGCCTCCTCGCTGGCGCTGATCTCGAGATACGCATCGAGGCCGAGGCGGAAGGCGGTTTCGGCGAGGGGCCCCTCCTGCACCACGCTCGACTTGGCCTTGCTGAGCATCCCCTGGTCCCAGTCCGGGTGCTGCTCGTACAGAAACTCGGCCACGATGAGGCCAAGCACCGAGTCTCCAAAGAATTCGAGGCGCTCGTAGCTGTCGTGAACGGAGTCGGCTGCGGCCGAGCGGTGGCACATCGCCAGGCGAAAGGCGGCCTCGCTTCGCAAGGGAATCGATTTCGGGATCATGATGGTCTGCGTAGGGCCTCCGCGATGCGGGCGACGCCCAGTTTCAAGTTCTCTCGGCTCGCCGCGTAGCTGAGCCGCAAGTGCCCGGGCGCGCCAAACGCCGAGCCCGGAATGGTCGCGACGTGGGCCTCCTGAAGCAGGCAGAGGGCCAGGGCCGCGTCGTCTGGGAAACGCCCTCCGAGGTGGGCACCGATGTCGGGGAACGCGTAGAATGCACCGGCGGGCGTACGGATGTCCACGCCCTCGATGTCGGCGAGCAGGCTCACGACGAGGTCGCGGCGGGCACGGAACTCCGCGCGCATCGCGGACACGTCGTCGTCGGGCATTTGGAGTGCGACGACCGCGCCCTTCTGCGCGAAGGATGTGGCGTTGCTGGTGACCTGGTCCTGGATGTTCGACATCGATGCGGCCAGGGCCTTGGGCGCCGCGCAGTAGCCGATGCGCCACCCCGTCATCGCGTAACTCTTGCTGCACCCGTTGATGGTCACGGTGCGGTCGGCAACGTCCTGTCCGAGCGAAGCGATGCCGAGGGGAGTGCCGTCGTACACCAACTTCTCGTAGATCTCGTCGGAGATCAGCCAAAGGTCGTGGCGCAGGGCAAGCGCCGCGATTTCCTTGAGGACCGAACGTGGCATGACCGCCCCCGTGGGGTTGCACGGGCTGTTGAGAAGGATCGCCCGCGTGCGGGGGGTGATCGCCGCGCGCACCGCCGCGGGGTCGGGCACGAACGCATCCGCCCCCAGGGTGGGCACGATCACGGGGTGCGCGCCCGCGAGCGCGATCTGATCGGCGTACGTGGGCCAGAACGGCGCGAACACGACGACCTCGTCACCTGAATTGACCGTTGCCTGGAACGCGTTGAACAGACACTGCTTGGCCCCGCAGCTCACCACGATGTTCGCCGGTTCCACGGACAGGCCGTTTTCCCTTCTGAACTTCGCGACGACCGCGTCTTTGAGCTCTGGAATGCCGCTGGTGGGCGTGTATTTGGTGAACCCCGCGTGGAGTGCGTCGATGGCGGCTTGGACGATTGGCTCGGGGGTGTTGAAGTCGGGCTCACCGGCCGCAAGCGAGATCACGTCCGTCCCGCCGGCCCGCATTGCCTTGGCCTTGGCGGTGATCGCCAGGGTGGGCGAGGGCTGGAGATTGCCGACTCGATCCGATAGGCGCGGGGTGCTCAACGGCCCGATTATACCGGCCAGGACTATAATCGAAGCATGTCACCGGCGGCCCACGAGAGTTCCCCGCGCGGCCGGTGGGTCCCCCTCTTGGTGCTGGCAGTGGTGTGTGCCAGTGCCCTCGTGCTGCACGTGGGAATCGGCAGCTACCGGTGGATTCCCCCGGCAGATGTGCTGGGCGAGTTGTTCCGGGGCGACATGGGGGATGGGGGCAGCCAGCTCAATGCGATCATCTGGCGCATCCGGCTTCCTCAGGCGCTGACGAGCGTTCTGGTCGGCGCCATTCTGGGGATGGTCGGCTCCGCGTTCCAGGCGTTGTTCCGCAACCCGTTGGCGGACCCGTACATCGTGGGGGTGTCCTCGGGAGCCGCGGTGGGCGGCGCGCTGGCGATGACCCTCGGGGTGGGCGCCGCGCTGGGCGGGTTGGGCACGATGGTCGGCGGCTTCGCCGGCGGCATGCTCGCTCTGGGCGCGGTGTTTCGGCTCTCGACAAGGCGCGGGGTGGTGGACGTGACGACCCTCTTGCTGGCCGGGGTGGTGATGGGCGCCCTGCTGTCCGCGGTGTTGATGCTGGTGCTTTTGGGCTCGGGGCAGGACACGAACGTGGTGCTTCGATGGCTGATGGGAAATACCGCCTCCACCAATAGGCTCCACGTCGCCTGGCTGGCGGTGTTCTGCGCGGGCGGCGGCGCGGTGCTGATGCGCCAAACGCGCGGCCTGAACGCGTATGCCGTGGCCGAGGCGAGTGCGCAGCGGCTGGGGGTGGACACACGGGCCCTCAAGCGAAGTGTGCTGCTGGCGGGCACAGCGATGACCGCGATCGCGGTGGGCACGGTGGGTGTGATCGGGTTCCTGGGCCTCGTCGCGCCGCACATCGCGCGGCGGTTGACCGGGGTCGATTGGCGCGTGTCGTTGCCGGCGTCGGGCCTGGTCGGGGCGACGATCTTGCTGGCCGCCGATGTCGTGTCGCAACGCGCAACCCCCAACGGACTGCCCGTCGGCATCGTGACCGCCCTACTCGGCGCCCCGTTCTTGATCGTGTTGATGCGGCGGAGGGAGTAGGGAGAAGAGCATAGAGCATAGAGCGTAGAGCATAGAGCGTAGAGCAGAGAGCGCCTCCGTTCAATGCTCTACGCTCTATGCTCTATGCTCTTCGCTCTACTTCGTCGGGTACGGCCGGCAGAGCGGGTCGCCGATCACGATGTCCTTCCATTTGAGCACCAGTGAGGCCATGTAGAAACTCTCGGCGAGGTTGAAGCCCGAGGTGTAGCGGTCGAAGAGGATGTCCGGGTGGGCCAGGGCGAACGTGTACGGCTCGGCCACGTAGCCCTTGATGCCGGTAACTCCTGCGGCGATGAGGTCTGTCACGAGGCTTTGGCCGCCGACTGTGGGCTTGAACGTTCGCCCGCTCGTCGACACGAACGTCTCCGCCAGCGCGCCCGGCTTGAACTTGATGCGCTTGTACGCGGCCAGATCGAACGCGCTATCGTTGCTCCCCCAACTCGCATAGCCCGCCACCGGGTAGGCGGGCGACTGAAACGCCGCCGTGTCGTCGACCTCCACCTGGAAGCCCTTGGTCTTCAACACGTCGCCCGCGCGAAGCAGCGAGTTTTGCATGTCCGCATAGCCGGCACCCTTGCGGTTGGCGGCGGCATCCATCAGGAAGGGGCCCTTCTCGGGCTTGGCGGCAACGCTGTTGTCCACGAGGCGTTTGCAATCCGAAACCGTGTACCCGTCCAGGCGCGTGACGAGCACGAAGCCGTACTTCTTGCGCGAGAAAGAGTCGTTCTTGTTGAAGTACGGGTTGATGCTTTGCTTGACCTGCTCCGCTTCGGGCTTTTCGATCGCCTTGAGCGAGAGGTCCATGGCAGCGAGGTGGCCGTCCACGGAATTGCCCCCGTTGTTTCCGATCCGAATGGGCACGCCCTTGGTCAATACCACGAAATCGATGGGGTTCTTGCTGCCCAGAATTGCCTGCTTGACCGGTTCGCGCAGGTCCCTTTCAAAGGCTTCCGACGGGATGTTCTCCTCGGTGGTGACCTTGACCCGCAGCATGTTCTCGCGGGGAATGTGGCGCTTCGAGATGTAGTACGCCGCGACCTCCAGGCTCTCCATGCTCGAATCGTTGATCACGACGAGCACGCGCTTGGCGTCCGCCGTGGAGGTCCCGCCCTGTGTGAACGCCGGACCGGTCGCCCCCGCGGGAGCGCTTCCGCATCCCGACAAGGTGAGCGCCAAGGCAAAAAGCAAACTACTTGAACAACCGGCCACGGGGGCTCCTCCTTCGTCGCATACGCATCATCGCGCGGGCGATCTCCTTGTACATCTTTGCTCGCGCCGCGGTGCCCTTCACCAAGCCCATCTTCCGCTCTTTGTGGGTGTTGCTGACCCCGCGCAGCACCACCCGCAAGACACGGGCCCGGGCACGCTTCGCATAGGTGTTGATCGTGACCTCGACGCCCATGCGGATCTCGCCCATGAACGGAATGCTTTCGAACAGTGAACGGCGCATCGCGCGTTGACCCGAGATGTAGGGCGCCATGCGCTGGGCGGTGTCGCTCCAGAACTTGCCGCCGCGGAACACCCCGATGCACATGTCGCACTGGTCGTCCAGGATTGGGCGTAGGATCTGGTCGATATGCTCACCCCGCAACCCGCGCAGGTCCGCATCGACGAACACGATGATGTCCGCCTCGGTCGCGGCCACGCCGGCCGACATCGCGCCGCCCTTGCCCATGTTGAAGGGCAGTTCAAGCACGAGCACGCCCTTTGTGCGCCGGGCGACCTCGACCGTTCGGTCCCGCGATGCGTCGCTCACCACGATGACCTCGTCCGCCAAGAGCGAGGCGGTCGCAGCGCGCAACACCGTCGAGATGCGCTGTTCTTCGTTGTAGGCGGGGATGATGATCGCGACCATGGATGGAGCAGTCCAATGATGATAACCCGTTTGGCCCTGCGCGCGTGCCCTCGCGGGTCCTTCAGCGAAGGGCCTTGCCCTCGAGACGGTCCCGTATCCGGGCCTCCACGCGTGCGGCCTGCTCGTTCCAACGGCGACCGACCTGCCCCACGGCGGGCGTGCGCGCCAGAAGGAACCTCTGGTTGGCATACGCGTGCTGGGGCTTCCATCGCCTCTTGTACGGCTCGTCGCCCCTGAGGAAATCGAACCGGCGCAGGCCTTCGGCAATGGCCAGCCGAACCGTGTGGGCCACGAGCACGGTGCCCGGTGAAAGCGCGCTGCAACTCGGATCGAAACCCGCCTGGTAGAAGTAGCACGTATCACCCAGCCGCATGGCGTAGAGCGTGCCCACGGTCTCGCCCCCGCGTTCGAACACGGACAGCCACACCCACCCGCGGGGCCCCGCCAGAGCAAGCCAATCGCGGTGAAACCCCTGGATGCGCCGTCCGACAAACGCCCCGGGCAACCCCCGCTTTCGCCAACGCATGCGGTGCGTCTCGAAGAACGCATTTAGCCCCGATTCGAGTTCGTGGGATTCGAGCGTCCGGATGCGCGCGCCCCCTTCAGCGAACGCGGGTTTGTCCATGCGCCGCACGTCGTATCGAAGGCTCTTCGAGAGGCTGGCGACAAACTTCTCGTACGTGTCGGGCAGGTCCAGCACCAGGCACCTCGCCTGCGGGCACAGGGCTTCGGGGGGCAGCGCCGCGCCCAGGGCCTTGTCCTCGCGGATCTGGTGCAGGTCCACCAGGTCGATCCCCCCAACCACCCGCAGGTGCTCGAGCAGGGCTTGCGCCACGGCATCTTCGTAACCGGGGCGCGCAATTGGGTGCAGGTAGTCCGACGGCCCGCCGCCCATCGCACGCAGGGTGCGCCAGGTTCGGCAGATGCGCACCAGGGGCATGATCCCGACCAGGGCGTCCCCGTCCCAGAACAGCACGACGTGTGCGTGCTTCCGCTTCCCGAAATGCTGCCACCACGTGGATTGCCACTCCCAGGTCTGGAACGGAGTGGCCTCCGGCGCCTCGTCAACCAGCGCCGTCCAAGCCGCGCGCAAGGCCGCCGGCCAGTCTGGACTGTCACAAACGGTGGTGCGCAACATCGTAGTCTCAAGTATAGGTCTTATAGGACCTATAAGACCTATACGCTTACGCCTGCCGCGCAGAACGCGGCGATCGCCGCGCACGCGTGCTCGACTTGCTCGTTGCCGAGGTGCTGGTGGATGGGGAGGCTCAGCACGCGCTCGGAGACGTTTTCGGTGATCGGCAGGCTGCCGGGGCCGGTCGCGAAGCGCTTGTACGGGGCGTGGAAGTGGAGTGGAACCGGGTAGTAGATCATCGAGTCCACACCGTTCTCCTTGAGGTGCGCCTGCAGGGCGTTGCGGCGGTCCGACAGGATGCTGAACTGGTGCCGCGTGTTGTTGTTGCCGGGTGCGGTGGCCGGAAGCACGACATCGGCGCACGCGAGCCGCTCGAGGTAGATCTTCGCAAGTTCGTTCCGGCGCGCGTTCCACGCCTCGAGGCGCGTGAGCTTGACGCGCAGGATCGCGGCCTGGATTTCGTCCATGCGGCTCGTGTAGCCCATGTGGTCGTAGTAGTAGCGCTCGCGGCCCATGCCGTGCACCCGCATCGAGCGGCACCTCTCGGCGATCGCGTCGTCGTCGGTGATGATCATGCCCGCGTCACCCGCGGCGCCGAGGTTCTTGGTCACGTAGAAGCTGAAGCCCGCGGCGACGCCGAAGTTGCCCGTCGCCACCCCGTTGTGCGTGCATCCCACCGCCTGCGCGGAGTCCTCGAGCACGATCAGCCCGTGAGGGTCCGCGATGCGCCCGATCGCCTCGACATCCGCCAACTGGCCGAACAGGTGGATCGGCATGATCGCCTTGGTGCGCGCGGTGATGGCCGCCGCGATCTTGTCGGGGTCGATGTTGAACGTGGCGGGGTCGATGTCCACGAACACCGGCACCGCGCCCGCCTGCACGATGATCTCGATGCTGGCCACGAACGTGAACGCGCTGGTGATCACCTCGTCGCCCGGCCCGATGCCAACCGCGTCGAGCATGATGCGCAGCGCGTCGGTGCCGCTGTTCACCGCAATGCCGTGCTTCACGCCGTGCATCGCCGCCAACTCGGCCTCGAGCGCGTTGTGGTGCTTGCCCATCACGTACGCGCCGCTGGACACGACCTCGTGCACGGTCGCATCGAGGGTCGCGCTCAGTTCGTCGTACTGCGCCTTGATGTCGTAAAAGGGAACTCTCAAAAACCTATTCCTTGGGGTGAGATGGCCCATTTTAGCCCAAAGCCCCCCTAGTTCTTCCCATCCCTCCGCAGCGTCCGGGCGCCGCTCCCATCCGCGTTGCGCGTCTCCAGGCGTACCGCCGTGGAGCTTGACCCCCAGAGGCTGGCCATCTGGGTGCCGTCGGGCGACCACGCGATGTGCATGATCGACTCGAGTGCACTCGAAGAAGCACGCCCCACCACGGCGCTGCCTTTCCCGACACGATCCACAGTGTACAGAAGGTCCTCGACCTTGGGATCCGATGTGCTGGTCCACACCAGCATGTTCTGGAATGTGGGCGAGAACGACACCCAATCGACCTTGTCGGGCCCCGAGCGGGGGGCCGGGTTTATGCCTGCGACGCGCTCGGGGAACGCGAGGCGCTCCACGGATCGGCTCTGCAGGTCGAGGGCGTAGAGCGTGAACAGGATGTACTTGGGATTCTTGCTCCTGCGGGCCCACACGAGGCGCCTGCCGCCCGGCTCGAGGGTAAGCCCCACGACGTCGCCCGTGGTGGTGACGCGCTTGGTTTCGCCAGCCTCCATTAGAAACACATCAGACCGATGCTCGACGTCGGCCACAAACGCCAGACCGGAGGTTTGGGGGATCCACACCAGGTCGGGCATGACGTCTTCGGGTTTCGCGAGGCCTTTGACCGTCGAACGCAGCGTGATTGCGTGGGCGTCGAAATCGTACCAAACGACCTGCGTCGTGTCCGTGCCCTCGGGCCCTTGGGCGAACGTGGCGAGCTTGCGCCCGTCTTCGCTCCAGGCAACGAGCGGCCCGGCATTGGGCGCGATCATGGTGGAGCGCCCCGTTTCCGTGTCCACGACCCAAAGGCCATCGTCGCTGGCAAACGCGATCCTGCGGTTGTCGGGCGCCCAATTCGGGATCATCGCCTCCACCGAGGACACGTATTTGAAGCCCGTGCCGTCCACGCCGATCACGGCGAGCCGTACGTCCTTGCCCAAGGGCCATGTCACGGCGAGGCGCTTGCCGTCGGGCGAGTAGTCCACGCCCGCACAACCTCCGAGGAGCCCCCCCAAGCCGATGCAGATGCCGAACACAACCGATCGCTTCATCACCCCCATCATGGCGCAAGGGTCGGCCAAACTGGCATCGATGCCCATCGAACTTCCGTGGCCCGTGGTGCTCGCGAGCGCCTCGCCCCGCCGTCTCGCCCTGTTGTCGCAACTCGTGGTGGTGGCTCAGGTTGACCCCGCCGACGTGGACGAGGAAGGCCTCTCGTGCGAGGACCCCTGGGACACGGCGCGCCGGCTTGCGGAGGCCAAGGGCGAGGCCGTGGCGCTGCGGCACCCCGGGGCGTTGGTGGTTTCGGGCGACACGGTGGTTGCCTTGAACGAGGAAGGTGCGTGGCGTCAGTTGGCCAAGCCCGCCGACATTGCCGACGCGCGCGCTATGCTCTCTCTGCTCTCCGGGCGCGAGCACATCGTGATCTCGGGGGTGGCGCTGCGCTGGCCGGGCGGCGCCCAGTCATTTGTGGCGACCTCCACCGTGCGCTTTCGGGCCCTGTCCGCCGCCGACATCGAGGCGTACGTGGCGACTGGCGAGCCCATGGGCAAGGCCGGCGCGTACGCGATCCAGGGGGGCGCCGCCGCATTTGCCGATGTGGTCGAGGGGTACGCGTCTACGGTGGTGGGGCTGCCGGTCGAGGAGCTACAGCAGCTCTTGGCGCCCCTGTAGCACAGGCACCCTTGCCTGTGTTCCGATTCGAAGTCCCTCGGAACACAGGCTGGGAGCCTGTGCTACGGGCTGTTCGCAGAAAACCCGGTATTCCTACGGGTTAACAGGATCGCCGAGGATCGTTAGGCTGGGAACGCAACCTAGCTGCAATGCGGGGCCGTTGCCTCTTGATTGCGGCTCTTACGTTGGAGGTGAGAAATGAAATCTGTTACTACACTTGCCGTGTTCTCGTTGTGCGTTGCCAGCATGGCGCAATCGTTCTTTGACGACTTCAACCGCGCGGACGGCCTTCTTGGAGCAAACTACACGCGTCTGTCAGGGACGTCGGTGATCATCGGCAATGAAGTCGGCAATACGGCTGCGGGTGGCGGCCTGACCATTGTGAACGCGAGCGCGTTCAGCGCGGCCTATTCCCAGCAGATCGTCCAGGGCGACCTCCGGGTGATCGACCAGACGACCGCGCTGACTTTCGGTGCGCTGTCGCTGGGTTCCGATGGCACGATTACGGCGAGCCACGGGGTCTACGTGAAGATCCAGCGCCAGGGGACCGTGGCGGGGGGCTTCACCCACATCGGCTTCTACACCGGTGCCGGCACCAGGAGCGACACCGCGATCACCACGACGGGCGGTAACTTCCAGGCCTTGGCTACGAGGTTCAGTGCCGGCCGCCTGACGCTGAAGACGCTCAACCCGACGACGCTCTACACGGGCATCGACACGGACTTCAACAACGTTGACGACTTCGTGTACAACTCGACCTTGAACTTCCCAACGATGGTCGTGGGAAATTTGGTCGGCCTGCACGTTTATGGCGCGACTTCGCGCATCGACAACTTCCGCGCAAACGCGGTTCCCGAGCCTGCCAGCATGGTGGCCCTCGGGCTGGGCATCGGCGCCCTTCTCCGACGCCGACGCAAATAGACGTCCTCACCCGACGTAAGAAAGGGGTCGCGTAATTGCGCGGCCCCTTCTGCTTGCAACTGCTGCGCTCGTCAGAACGGCACCACGATCACCTCGCCGGGGCCGTGGACGCCCTTGATGAGGTGCCCGCCGATGTCGGCGGTGCGGCTGGGGCCGGTGGCGATCACGGCCGTGCGGACCGCGGTGGACAACAAGCCTTCGAAGAGGGTCGCCACGATGCGCTCCTTGGGCACGAGGATCACGTGCACGGGGGGTGCAAGGGCACCCAGTCGTGCCTTTCCCGGCCCCGTCTGGAGCACCACACTGCCCGTGCCGGCGATGGCGCACTCCGCCAGCGTAACCCCCACGCGCGCGTCCCACACATCGTTCGTGGTGGACTGCAAACCGCAAATCTCCGAAGCATCCTGGTCGACCCACAGCGGCCCCTCCAGGTCGCGAAGGCCGTCGAGGGTGCCCATTCGACCTCCCAGGGCCTCCAGGCGCGTGCGGAACGTGTCCCAGAGATCGGAGGGCGATTCACGGGGCGAAGGTGAGATTCCCTTCCACGTCGGGTCGCCTCCCATGGCCCCCTCGTGCCTCGGGCTGCCCACTCGATCCCCGATCCCCGATCCCCGATCCCTGATCCCTGGCCCCCGCTCATGCCACCACCTTCGGAACTCGCGGCCCTCGCGTTTGGGGGGCTCGCGGAAGGCGGTCCAGGCCTTCAGGGGCCCGACGCGGGGGGCCATGGGCAGCACGCGCAGTCCCGCGCGCCACACCGCAGGCCGGGCTGCAACGAGGGCGAACGCGGCCCACGATTGGCCCGTGCTCTCCGCCCGCAGGCGCAGGAGCATCTCGGGGATGGGGATCTTCACCGGACACACCTCTTCGCACGCGCCGCACAACGACGACGCCTTCGCGAGGTGCCCGAACTTCTCCACCCCTTCGATGGCGGGTGCGAGCACGGCGCCGAGCGGGCCCGGATACACGTGGCCGTACGCGTGTCCCGACACCTGGCGGTACACGGGGCACACGTTGAGGCACGCCCCACACCGGATGCAGCGGAGAATGCTTCGGTAGGGGCCGTCCATCACCTTGGTGCGCCCGTTGTCGAGCAGCACGAGATGGACCTCCCGGGGCCCGTCCGGTTCATCGGCCGCACGGGGGCCCGAGATGAGGTGCGTGTAGGTCGTGATGTGTTGGCCCGTGGCGGACGCGGCCAGGAGCGGCAGGAACAGGGCGAGATCGTGCTCGTGCGGCAGGATCTTCTCGATGCCCATCAGTGCGATGTGGACGTCGGGCGCGGTGGTGCACAGGCGGTTGTTGCCCTCGTTCTCCACAAGCACCAGGCGGCCCGTGTTCGCGATCGCGAAGTTCACGCCGCTGACCCCGATGCGTGCCTTGCGGAACTTCTCGCGCAGGTGCGCCCGGGCCTGCTTGGTGAGCGTTTCGGGGTCCTCGGTGTACTCGCCCAGGCCCTCGCGTGCGAAGGAGCGCGCCACGTCCTCCTTGGTCTTGTGGATGATGGGCGCGACGATGTGGCTGGGGTGGTCGTGGTCGATCTGCACCACGAACTCGCCGAGGTCGGTCTCGACGGGCTCGAACCCCGCGTCCTCGAGCGCGGCGTTGAGCCCGATCTCCTCCGTGGCCATCGACTTGGCCTTCGCCACGACGGGCCTTTCGGGGCCACCCGGGTCCACCGAATTGCGGCAGAGGCCGACGATGATCTGGCGCGCCTCCTCGGCGTCCGCCGCCCGGTGGACCTGGATGCCGTTCGCCACGCAGGCGGCCTCGAGTTGCCCAAGGAGGGGGCGCAGGTTGTCGAGCACGTACTGCTTGATCTCCGCCGCGGCGGTGCGGGCAGCCTCGGGGTCGGCGAACACCTCGGGCAGCCCCCCAAAGCGGGCGGCCGTGAAGTGCGCCGCCGAGCGCCCAACCGCGGCGCGCGTTTCGGGGGCCATCGCCGCAAAGCCCGCCACCATCGGGGGAGGCCTCACGCGGGAAGCGCCTCCGCCAGGATTTGGGCGACGTGCATCGCGCGCAGCCCGAGGTCGTTGCGCTCGATGAGCCCGCGCAGGTGGAGCAGGCAACCCATGTCGCCGCTCACGAGGGTGTCCACCCCCGAGGCGCCGATGTGCCGCAACTTCTCCAGGCCGATGCCCGCGCTGATGGGCCCGTGCGACGCCGAAAACGCCCCGCCGAAGCCGCAACACTGCTCGGCCTGGTCGAATGGCGCCAACTCGAGCCCCGGCACCGTCGAAAGCAGCCGCTCGTGCATGTCGCCCAGGTGCAGCCCGCGCCCGTGGCATGCGCGGTGGTAAGCCACGCGCCGCTCCAATCGCCCTCCCTTCTTGGGCGGCCAAGCCTCGATGCCCAGCCCTCGCACCAGGAATTCGACGAGCTCGAACGCCCTTGGCGCCACCGTGTCCGGCAGCAGCATCGCGTAGCCCTCCCGCATCATCGCTGCGCACGACGCCGAGGGTGCGACGATCGGGGCATCACCGGCAAACACCTCCAACGTGCGCAGCGCGAGCGGCCGCGCAGCGTCCCAGTCGCCCGCGTTGAACGGCGGCTGCCCGCAGCAAGTCTGCGCCTCGGGGAACTCCACCTCGCACCCCGCCGCCTCCAGAACGCGCACCGCCGCAATGCCGACCTCTCCGGCAAAGGCATCGCAAAGGCACGTGAGCATGAGGCGGACTTTCATGGGGAAGGATTGAGGGGGCAGGATTGAGGACTCGAAAGCTCAAGGATTCAAGGAACCCA
>CAYJMZ010000018.1:0-18157 GCA_964370995.1 uncultured Fimbriimonadaceae bacterium
CCCCCGACACGAGGGTGGCACGGGTGCGTCGGCCTTCTTCAGCACCCTGATAGGCGTTCCCAATGGGCTCCTCGCTGTTTACTTTGGGTTGAGGTTCGTACCCCTGGACCTCCAGGACCGCGTTTGGACGACAGAGAAGTTGGGCCCATCCATCCCCGCACCGCCGACAGTGCCTTCTCAATCCCCCGAAGATCGTCACTCGTTGCCGAGCCCTGCAGGAGTCCGTCACCTGGTGTTGAGAGGAACCCCGTGCCACCCCCGTGTCGGGGGTGTCCCCAGGTTCGAAGCACGGCCAGGCACAGTTGCGCCAACCAGCACCCGGGTCAGACGCGCTGCAGCACTTGGACGCACCCTCCATCCCGACCCCGCAAGGGGTCATGGACGGTAGCCCGGGGTCGTCTCCGGACGCACCCCGGGATGTGCGCGTGCCGGAATACGACGAGCCCGGAGGGGTCGCACAGATACGGGGCTCTGGCACCCCTCCAGGGTGCGGCCATGGGGGGCGTCCCAACCCCACGCGGGCGGCTCTAAGTGCGTCCGTCAAGCTTTAGAATTCGGGTTCCTGGCTCGATGCGGTGTCGGTCCGCTACCCGAAGATTAAATGCTGACGCAGCACTAGAATCCTTCTCCCTCATCCCATCGGGTGCCGATTGAACGCGGAGTAGCGCCCGGTGACGTGGTGTTCGAGTTGCCTTTCGATATCCGCGAGGAGAGTGCTGGCACCGATGCGGAAGAGGGCGGGGTGCGTCCACGGATCGCCGAGCTCCTCCTTCATCAGAGCGAGCCAATCGAGGGACTGCTTGGCGGTTCGGATGCCCCCGGCGGGCTTGAAGCCGACCGAGAAGCCCGTGCGCTCGCGGTATTCGCGGATGCAACGCGCCATCACGAGGCCGTACTGCAACGTCGCGTTCACGGACTCCTTTCCCGTGGATGTCTTGATGAAGTCCGCGCCGGCCATCATGCACACCACGCTGGCTTTGCCCACGTTGCGCAATGTGCCGAGTTCGCCGACCGCGAGGATGGTCTTAAGGTGCGCATCGCCGCACGCGTCCCGGAACGCCCTCACCTCGTCGTACAGCGCGCGCCAATCGTTGTTCAGCACGTGCGCGCGGGTGATCACGATGTCGATCTCTTCGGCGCCGGCTGCGAGGCTAGCCTCGATTTCGTCGATGCGCTCGTGCAGCGGGCTCAGGCCGTGAGGAAACCCGGCAGCCACCGCGGCCACCGGGATGCCCGAGCCCGACAAGGCATCCACGGCATCGTCCACGAATCGGTGGTACACGCACACCGCCCCGACGTGGAGGCGCAGGTCTGCGATGCCGAGAGACTCCTCGATGTCTTGCCGGATGGGCTGCCGAGCCTTCTCGCACAGGCGTCGCACGGACTGAGGGGTGTCGTTGCCCGCCAAGGTCGTCAGATCCATGCACGCGACCGCGCGAAGCAGCCAGGCGGCCTGCCACTGCTTCTTAACGGTTCTGCGGCCAGGCATCGAGCTGGTCCGACGCTCGACTGCGCTGCGGTTAACGCGGACATCGTCCACCCAGTCAAGGTCGAGCGACGTCCCGGAGTTGCGGCCCAGGTTCGGCGTAAGGACAGTCCTCAATCCTCAATCCTCGATCCTCAATCCTCTCCCTACAATCCTCGGTCTGCCAGAAACTTGCACAGGTCGGCGATGCGGCACGAGTAGCCCCACTCGTTGTCGTACCACGCGACGACTTTGACCAGGTCGCCGAGGCCCACTGTGTCGATAGCGCTGAAGATCGAGGAGTGCGTGTTTCCGATCAAGTCCGAAGACACCAGAGGCTCTTCGGTGTACTGCAGGATGTCCTTCATGGGTCCGTCCGCATACTTCTTCATCGCGGCGTTGATCTCTTCGATCGACGCGGCGCGCGACAGGAGCGCGGTGAAGTCCACGACGCTGACGGTGCGTGTGGGCACGCGGAACGCCATGCCGGTGAATTTGCCTTTGAGTTCGGGGATCACGAGGCCCACCGCTCTTGCGGCGCCGGTGCTCGACGGCACGATGTTCTCGGCGGCCGCGCGGGCATCCCGCAGATCTTTCGCCGCGGTGTCGACGGTTCGCTGCGAGTTCGTGTACGAGTGAACCGTGGTGAGCAGGCCCTTTTCGATCCCGAAGGTCTCATGAAGAACCTTGGCGACCGGAGCGAGCCCGTTCGTGGTGCACGACGCGTTCGACACCACGTGGTGGTTGGCCGGGTCGTACATCGCGTCGTTCACGCCCAGCACGAGGGTCACGTCCTCGTTCTTGGCGGGCGCGGAGATGATGACCTTCTTGACAGTGCTACCAAGGTGCGCCTTGGCAAGATTCGCATCGGTGAACCGCCCCGTACACTCGAGCACGATCTGCGCGCCGACGTCGCTCCACGGGATCTTGGCCGGGTCGGTTTCGGCGAACACCTGGAGCCGATCGCCATTGACGGTGATCGAGTCCGCGTCGTGCGAAACCGTGCCCTTGAAGGGGCCGTAGGTCGTGTCGTACTTGAAGAGGTGGGCATTGGTCAGGGTGTCCGTGAGGTCGTTGATCGCAACCACGTCGAACTGCCCCGCATACCGGTCCACGAGGGTCCGCAGGGAAAGCCGTCCAATCCGCCCGAAGCCATTGATGCCTATTCGTGTTGCCATGGTGTTGAAGGGATGTTACCTTTTGGGGATTGGGGGAAGGATTGAGGACTGAGGATTGGAGGATTGAGCCGGACGTGGCCGTTCAGCTTCTTGGCGCTCATTTTCCTAGATCCCTATCCCGTCCCTTCTCAATCCTCCAATCCTCAGTCCTCAATCCTTCCCCCGATCCCTCAAGATCCGCAGCGAGAGGACCCACCCCGCAGTGACGAACACCGCGCAACCCAGGAAGGGGGAGTAGCGGCCGAAATCCGCGCCGTACACCTGGAGCTTCTCGTACATGGCGGCACCGATGGGCACCCCGATGATTGCGCCGACGCCTTGCGCCGTCATCACCACGCCCAAGTTGGCCGCCCTGCGGTTGGGGTTGATCTCGCTCACCGACGTCATCCACGCGGGAATCGCGAGAAGGAAGCCCAACCCCACGGGGACGGCGCCGATGGCCATGGCAAGCGGCGTCCGCATGGCCTCCATGAACGCGCCTAGGGCGATGAACGCGAGCCCGCCTGCACACAACCCAAGCCCGAGGTGCACGGCGCGCACGCGTCCGAGGCGCTCGCCGTAGCGCGACATCGGCACGCTGAACACGGCCATGGCGATGGCGGCGGGAAACACGAGTGCCCCAAACGCGGACTCGCTCATCCCGAACTGGTGCTTCGGGAACAGCTTGATGATCGCCATCGGGAAGCCGATGCCCGCAAAGATCACCACGGCAAGGGCCACGTAGGCGGGGATCTCCCGCATCGTGCGCGCGAGCGTGCCCAACTCGACACCCGCGTGCTCCTGCAGAGCGACCCTCACGGCGTCGTCTCCGGGCTTCATGCCGCGCCACACCGTCAGCGCCACCCCCGCAAACAGCCCGGACGCCAGCAGGAGACTGGACCATGTCTCTCCCGACACGTCGTTGACGATGCCACCGATGGGAAGGGCGAGCGCGATCCCCAGCAGGTAGCACATGTTGAGCATCGACATCGCCTGCTGCTGCTCGCCCTCATCCACGTTGTCGGCCATGGCCGCAAACGCCGCGGGCCACATCATGGCGGCTCCCAGACCATCTGCGATGCGGAGACCCACAAACGCCAGGGTCTCTTTCGCACCCCAGTCGTGGGGCACGAGCAGCGAAAGCAGGGGTGTCACGGTGACGAGCAACGGACCGGCGATCAGCATCCGGCGGCGCCCAAAGCGCTCGGCGAGGTGGCCCATTGGGCTCTTGAACACCGCTTCGCTGAGCAGGAACGCGGTGAACACGAGGCCGATGGCAGACCCACCAAAGTGGCGGTCGTTTGCCAGATAGACCGGCATCGTGGAAATGTTGAGCACCGCAAACCCGATCTCTGCGAGCAGCGCGACGAGCAGCAGCCGAGCGACGGCGGGCCGGCGAAGCAACGGAGACAGCTTTTCCGGAGGGACGATCGGAGGCATAGAAACCTACTCAACCTACGGCCCAGGGCCGCGCGGGGTGGCAAGAATCTGGGATCAGGGATCGGGGATCAGGGATCGGGGATCGGATCGGAGCCCTGATCCCCGATCCCCGCGAAGCGATCAACGCTTGACGAACTGGAAGCCGCGTCGGGCCTTCTTGCGCCCGTACTTCTTGCGCTCCTTGACGCGGGGATCGCGCGTGAGGAACCCGCCGGCGCGGAGGGGGCGGCGAAGTTCGCCATCCATCTCCAGCAGCGCGCGCGAGATACCCAGCTTGATCGCGCCGGCCTGGCCGGTGATGCCGCCACCCTTCGTGCGAGCCTTGACGTTGTAGCGGCCGTCGAGGCCAAGCTGCACCATGGGGCTGCGCACGAGAATCTCGAGCACCGGGCGTCCCAAGTACTCCTTAAAGTCGCGTCCGTTGATGCTGATCGCACCCTCGCCGGGGGTGACCCACACGCGAGCGATCGCGCTCTTGCGCCGGCCCGTGCCGTAATTTGAATCCGTCTTCGCCTTCGTCTTCGTCTTCGTCTTCGCTGCCATCCTTCGTTAATCCCTCGTGACCGACAGCGGCTCTGGATTCTGCGCGCTGTGCGGGTGCTCTGAGCCCGCGTACACCTTGAGCTTCTTGATGATCTGGTGTCCGAGCTTGGTCTTGGGGGTCATGCCCCAAATCGCCTTCTCAACCAGTCGGGTCGGATGTTCGGCGAGCATCTTGCCGCGCGAGATGCTACGCAGGCCGCCCGGCCACCCCGTGTGCCAGTGGATCAGCTCCTCGGACTTGTTGCCCGTGAGCACCACCTTCTCGGCGTTGATCACGACCACAAAGTCTCCGACGTCCGCGTTGTACGCGAAGGTCGGCTTGTGCTTGCCGCGGATCACCTGGGCCACCTGGCTGGCGAGCCGTCCAATGGGCACGCCCGTGGCGTCGACCACAAACCACTTGCGGTCGATGCTGCCTGCCTTTACCGTTGATGTTCTATTCATCGTCTCCAACCCAATCCAAACTCGTCTTGTCGTCCAATGCGTGTTCTTCGCCCCTGACGTCCTTCGGGTGCCTGCCATAGCGCACCCGCATGAGCATCAGCCCGCGTGCTGGGAGCACCTCGGGCCAGCAAAGATCGCGTCGTCCATCGTGGGTGAGCAGTGCGGCAATATCCTCTCGATTCCGAACTCCGCGTCCGACTTCCAGCAGCCCGCCCGCCATTCGGCGCATCATGCCCCGAAGGAACGCGGTGCCGACGATGTCGATCCGAACACTCGAGCCGACCCGCGCCACGTCCACCGAGAAAAGCTTGCGCTCGGTGTTGGTCACGTACGCCGGCAACTCCTCGGTGTATCCCCGAAAGTCGTGCGTCCCGACCAGCGCGGTCGCGGCGTCCGCCATCGCGTCCACATCGATCGGCTTCTCCCACACGTGCGCGGTTCGCGCCTCGAACGGGTCGCGTCCCGAGTTCCAAATGCGGTAGCGGTAAGCTCGGTCGCGTGCGCAGAAGCGGCTGTTGAACTCCGCGTCCACCTCGGACGAGCGCACGACGCCCAAGTCCTGCGGCAACACGCGGTTCAGCACGCGGGCCCAGCGCTCCGGTTCGATCGCCACTTCGGTGTCGAAATGGCAGACCTGGCCCCGAGCATGGGCACCACTGTCGGTGCGGCTTGCACCCACGATCTCGCAATCCTCGCCCGAGACCTGGCGAACAGCATCTTTCAACGTACTCTGAACGGTTCTCCGTCCAGTCTGCGCGGCCCAGCCGCGGAAATCGGTTCCGTCGTACGCGACGACGAGTTTGACTCTCTTAGTCAACCAGCTCCAAGACCGCCGAGGGGGCGCCGTCGCCACGCCGCGTCCCGATCTTGGTGCGGCGCGTGTACCCGCCGTTCCGGTTCTTGTAGCGCGGGGCGATGTCGTCGAACAGCCGCTTGACGAGGTCCTCGCCGTTGATCAGGCTGCGCTCCTGCAGGATCAGCGTCTTCTCAAGGCTCGTCTTGCCCGCGAGCACCTTCTCAGGCTTGGGGCTGGACGACGAGTGGCCTACGAGCACGCGGCGCGCGCGCTGCCGAGCGGCCAGCGTGTCCTTCTTGCCAAGCGTGATCATCTTCTCGACGAGGCGCTGCAGCTCCTTGGCCCGACCCTCGGTCGTGCGGATGTAGCCGTGGCGAATGAACTGCCGCGTGAGATTGGTCAGCAACGCTCTGCGCTGATCGCTGGGCAACCCCAGCTTG
The DNA here is from genome assembly GCA_964370995.1 of uncultured Fimbriimonadaceae bacterium. GTDB lineage: Bacteria > Armatimonadota > Fimbriimonadia > Fimbriimonadales > Fimbriimonadaceae > JAMLGR01. The sequence continues at coordinate 6,286 of CAYJMZ010000018.1, forward strand.
CGTCGGTCAACAAGGTGTCTCATCGAGATTCTCCGTAATCCTTAATCGAAATCCTCTTCTTCTTCGTCGTCGCCGAGCACGTCCAGGGGCCGGTAGCCACCCTTCGGCGGCTTGAGCTCGAGGCCGTGCTCCGCCAACTTGTCGCGCACCTCGAGCAGAGACTTCTTGCCGAAGCCGCGAATGCCGCTCAGGTCCGACTCCGAAGCCATCGCCAACGCCCGCAGGGTCAGCAAGCTGGCGCGGCGCAGACAGTTGAACGTCCGCTGCGAGAAGTCGAGTTCCTCGATGCGCTTGTCCGGGATGTTGAGGATATTCTCCGGCAACTCCTCTCCCTCGAGCTGACCGTCTTCGTAGCCGGTGTTGCCGAGATCGAAGAACATTCGGAAATACTTGTCGAGGATGTGCGAGGACTGCGTGAGCGCGTCATTCGGCGAAACGGCACCGCTGGTGAGGACCTCCAGCACGAGCCGCTCGAAATCCGTGCGCATGCCGACACGGGTCTGCTCGACCGTGTAGCTCACCTTGCGAACCGGGGTGTACTGCGCGCCCACCGGAATCACCCCGATGATGCCCTTGTACTTCTCCTGCTTTTCCGGCAACGTGTAGCCGGTGCCCCAACCCACGTAGAGTTCGATGGAGAGGCTTCCCTTGGGGTCGCTCGCGGTGCACAGGTAGCACTCGGGGTTGACCACCTCGATGCCGGGCGGGCACACGATGTCGGCACCGGTCACGCGCCCCGAGCCTTGGACGTCGATCCGAAGCGTCTGGTCCTCCGCAGGCAACTGATCCGCGAAGGTCAGGCGAAGCGCCAAATCCTTGAGGTTGAGCAGCAGCTCGGTGGTGTCCTCCTTGACCCCCGGGATGGGGGCGAACTCATGGAAGACCTTGTCGATGCGCACCGCACTGACCGCAGCCCCTTGAATGGAGCTGAGCAGCACGCGGCGCAAGGCGTTGCCGATCGTTTGGCCATAGCCGCGTTCCAGCGGCTCGAGCACAAACGTGCCCGCTTCGTTGTCGAGTTCCAGCGTGGAAATGTGTGGCATGTCTGTCTTGCGGTTAAACGCGGCGGCGCTTCGGCGGCCGGCATCCGTTGTGGGGAAGCGGGGTCACGTCGCAGATCGAAGAAACTTCGAGGCCCGAAGCCTGAAGGCTGCGGACGGCGGTCTCTCGGCCCGAGCCCGGACCGCACACGCGAACATCAATCTTTCGAAGCCCGTGCTCCTGAGCCTTTCGGGACGCGTTCTCGGCGGCGACCTGCGCGGCAAACGGGGTGCCTTTGCGGCTGCCCTTGAAGTTCACCGAACCCGCGCTCGCCCAACTCAGGACCGCACCAGCCGGGTCCGTGATGGTCACAATCGTGTTGTTGAAAGATGCGTGAATGTGAGCGATCCCGACGGGGACGTTCTTCTTCTCTTTCTGCTTGCCCTTGCTGATTTGCTTTCTTGCCATTACTTCTTGGCCTTCTTCTTGCCGGCAACGGTCTTCGCCTTGCCCTTGCGCGTTCGAGCGTTGTGGCGCGTGTTCTGACCGCGCGTCGGCAGTCCGCGCCGGTGACGCAGGCCGCGGTAAGACCCGATCTCGATCAGACGCCGCGTGTTTGCATTCACCTCGCGGCGAAGGTCTCCCTCGACCTGATAGTCGCGGTCGATGATCTCGCGGATCTTTCCGATGTCCCCCTCGGACAAATCCTTCACTCGGGTGCGCGGGTCCACTCCAGCCTTCTCGATCACCTCGCCAGCCGTCTTCAACCCAAGGCCGAAGATCAACGGAAGCGCGTAGAGAATCGCCTTCTCGCGCGGCAGGTCAACACCAGCAATACGTGCCATATATCTCTGTTCTTCTCCGTCAGCCCTGCCGCTGCTTGTGCTTGGCGTTCGAGCACAAGACGCGCACGACGCCCTTGCGCCGGATGATCTTGCACTTATCGCACATCTTCTTCACACTCGCCCGCACTTTCATCGACAAATCACCTTGTTCGTCCGTCCTAACATCGGTGCAGCACGCGCACGTGCGTCACAACGCCTCAAAATCCGACTGGCGCAAGATCGGATTATACCCAAGCGCGCCTGGTTGCGCAATCCCTTTTGCGCCCAACCGCACCTACTTGTAGCGGTAGACGATCCGCCCGCGGGTCAGGTCGTACGGCGACAACTCGACGCGCACGCGGTCCCCAGGCAGAATCCGGATGTAGAACATGCGCATCTTGCCGCTCACGTGTGCGAGCAGTTCCATGTCCCCTTCGTCCAACTTTACGCGGAACCGGGCGTTGGGCAGGTTCTCGAGGACGTATCCCTCGACCTCGATGCCCTTCTCCTTATCCGACTCGTCCTGGTGCTTCTTGGGTGCCCTTCTTCTTCTTGCCATCCGATCTCCTGTTGAAAGCCTACTCCACGGTGAGGATCTCGAGGCCTCCCCGCGTGATCGCAACCGTGTGTTCGAAGTGCGCGGACAGACTGCCGTCCGCGGAGCGCATCGTCCACCGATCGGGCGCGGTCTCCACGCGCCAGGTGCCCGCATTGACCATTGGCTCGATGCAGATGGTTGTGCCCTCGCGAAGCCACGGGCCTCTCCCCGGCTTCCCGAAATTGGGCACGCTGGGCTCCTCGTGCAGGCTGCGTCCGATGCCGTGCCCCACGAGGTCGCGAACGACCGAATAGCCGTGGGACTCCACATACTTTTGAACCGCCGACGAGATGTCCCCGACCCGGTTGCCCACGCGCGCCTTCGCGATGCCCTGGTTCAACGCCTCGTGCGACACGTTGAGCAGCCGCTGCGCGTGCTCGGAGATCGCTCCGACGGGATACGTCCAGGCCCCATCCGCGTGCCAGCCGTCGAGGATCACCCCGAAATCGAGCCCCACGACGTCGCCCTCCTGAAGAGGCGTCGCATCTGGGATGCCGTGCACCACCACGTCGTTGACGGAGATGCACGCCACGTTCGGAAACCCGCGGTACCCCTTGAAGCTCGGAATGCCCCCCTCCTCGACAATCAGCCTCTCGGCGAGGGCGTCCAACTCGATCGGGGTGGTCTTCCCCGGCACGATCGCTTCCGAAACCAGCCTCTGCGTCCTGGCGACGACGCGGCCGGCCGCGCGCATCTTCTCGATCTCGGACGGCTTCTTGAGCAGGATCAAACAACCTCCCGCACGATCGCGGCGTAAACGTCTTCGGGCGCGGACTCGCCATCGACCCGCAACAGGATGCCCTTGGCCTCGTAGTGCGCGATCACCGGCGCGGTGTTCTCGCGGAACGTGCGCAGCCGCTCCCGAATCGGGTCGGGTTGGTCGTCGGAACGCACAAACAAGGGCCCGTTGCACTTGTCGCACAGGCCATCGCGCTTTGGGGGCATTGCGGCGCTGTGGTAGATCTCGCCGCACTTGGTGCAGCCCAAACGACCACCAAGGCGCTTGATCACCACCTCGTCCGGCACCTCGAGGCTGACCACCCGATCGACCCCCATGCCCATTTCAACCAGCATCTCGTCCAGCGCCTGGGCCTGCTTGACCGTCCGGGGGAACCCGTCGAGAACAAAGCCCTTCTGGCGGACCTCGTTGGAGCGGATCCGCTTGGCCATCATCTCGATCGTGACTCCGTTGGGCACCAGCTCGCCATGGTCGATGTATCGCTTGGCAAGGTGTCCCAGATCGGTTTCCGCCTCGATCTCGGAGCGGAAGATCACGCCGGAAGACAGCGGCCTGACGCCAAGGCGCGCCTCAAGAAGGGCCGCTTGGGTTCCCTTCCCGACTCCGGGTGGTCCTATGAGAATCAAACGCATGGGAGAGTGTTGAGTGTTGAGTGTTTAGTGTTGAGTGCCGAGTGAACCCCTCAACACTCAACACTAAACACTAAACACTCCTATTGTCCGTAGTGCTTCATCAACAGGCTGGCCTCGATCTGGCGCATCGTTTCGAGGGCGACGCTGACCATGATCAGCAGCGAGGTGCCGCCGATGATGCTCACAGACTGAATCTTTGTCAGGGACCACGCCACGTACTGGATCAACGCGACAAACGCGAGGAATCCCGCGCCGGCCACGGTGATTCGCGAGATCACGCCGTCGAGAAAGTCGCGCGTCTGCTTGCCGGGCCGAACGCCCGGGATAAACGAGCCGCCGCGCTTGAGATTGTCGCTGATGTCGTCGACGTTGAACTGAATCGCGGTGTAGAAGTACGTGAAGAAGAAGATCAGGGCGGTGTAGATCACCGACGCGACCAACCCCTTCGGGAAACTCGACATGGGGTTGAGCCAATCGCCGACCGCCAGCAGGAACACGTTCATCGAGTGCCCCGTAGGGAACATCGACGCGAACTGCTGCGGGATGAAGATCAGCGACACCGCAAAGATCAGCGGGATCACGCCCGCCATCACGACCGACAGAGGAAGATAGCTCGTCTGCCCTCCCAGCATCTTCGTGCCCACAACGCGGCGCATGTGCTGGATCGGAATCCGGCGCTGAGCGATCGTGAACATCACGATGAGCCACGTGGTGCCCAGGAACAGCAGCACGAGCAGCACGACCTGGTACCACTGCGCGTAGCCCTGCTCGTAGGTCGCGAGCACCTGCTTGACCTGGTTCGGCAGCGACAGGATGATGCCCGCGAAGATCATGAGGGACACGCCGTTGCCGATGCCCTTCTCGCTGATCTGCTCACCGAGCCACAACACGAACATCGCGCCCGCGGTCCAGAAGATGATGACGGTCGTCTTGATCACCACCGTCTGCGCCTCAGGCGGCAACACGCCACTGAGCATCGTGAGCAGGCCAAGGCTCTGGAATACGCAGAGCACCAGGGTGAGCAGGCGCGTGCGCTTGTTCTGTTGACGCCGAGCGTACTCCCCGCCCTCCTTCAGCTCCAGCTTCCAGGCCGGGTACGCCTGCGTCAGGATCTGCATGATGATCGACGCGGTGATGTACGGGTTCAAACCCAGTGCGAAGATCGACAGACGACGAAGACCGCCACCGCCGAACACGTCCAGCAGTTGGAAAAACGGGATGTTCTTGACGAAGTTCGAGAGGTCCGAACTCGACAGGCCGGGGATGGGCACCGGCACGTTGATGCCCAGCGCGAACACGCTGAACATGCCCAGCACGAACAGCAGCTTGCGCCGCAACTCCTCGTCGGCCCACGCCTGACGGAGAGTCTCCATCAGGGGCATGCTCAAGGCCTTGTCGCCGCCACCCCCAAACATTAGAGTTTGACCGCCTGCCCCTTGGCCCCCTCAATCGCGGCGACCGCGTTCTTGCTGAAGCGGTGCGCGTGGACCGTCAGCTTCTTCTTGAGTTCGCCGAAGCCGAGAATCTTGACGCCGTCCTTGACGTTCGTCGGAATGATGCCGATGGCCGTCAGTTTTTCGACGGTGACGTCGTCGCCGGCTTCAAACAGCCGCTCAAGATCGTCGAGGTTCACGATCGCAAACTCTTTGTGGTTGATGTTGCGGAAACCCTTTTTGACGGGCAACCGGCGCTGGATCGGCGTCTGACCACCCTCAAAGTTGGGGTGGACTTGGCGCCGAGCCTTCTGGCCCTTGGTGCCTCGCGTGCAGGTCTTGCCCATGCCGCTGCCAATGCCGCGGCCGATGCGACGTTTGCGCGATGTGCTTCCTTCGGGCGGGCTCACTTTGTGCAGGCTCACTCTTCGTTCTCCTTCTTCGGCTTCGGCTTGGCGGGCGCCTTGGGTTTGGCCGCCGCTTTCGGTTTCGCGGGTGCCTTCGGCTTCTCGGCCTTGACGACCTCGACGGGGACAGGCTTGGCCTTCACTACAGGCTTGGCCTTCACTGCGGGCTTGGCCACGGGCTTGACCCTCGCCGCCTTGGGCTTCGCTTCGGACGCGTCAACTTCGTCCACGGCCAACATGTGCTTGACTTTGTGGACCATGCCGCGAATCGTTGGGTTGTCGTCGTGGTACACGACCTGCTGCATCTTGCGCAGCCCGAGGGACGCGACGGTCCGCCGATTGCGCTCGGTGTTGCCGATGAGGCTCTGGGTCAACTTAATACGCAGCATCGGCCTCCTCCTTGCGCGCCTTGGCCAACCAAGGCACGAGCTCTGCGGGGTCCAGCCCGCGCTGCGCGGCCCGATCTTCGGGAGACTGCAACCCGCGGAACGCCTCGATGGTCGCGTACGCCATGTTGATCGCGTTCCGGCTTCCCAGGCTCTTGGCGAGCACGTTGTTGATCCCGGCGCATTCGAGACAAGCGCGGACCGCACCACCCGCCTTGACGCCGGTACCGGCGGAGGCGGGGCGAAGCACCACGCGGGACGTGCCCGACACCGCCTCGATGGCGTGCGGAATCGTCTGCCCGATGCGGGCCACCGTGATCATGTTCCGTCGCGCGGCCTCTTCAGCCTTGCGAATCGCATCCGGAATACCGCGGGCCTTGCCGATGCCGACACCCACGGAACCCTTGTTGTCGCCCACAACCACGAGGATCGACCACGAAGCGGTCTTTCCTCCTTTGTGGATCTTAAACACCTTGTTGGTCCTCACGATGCGGACATCGAGCTGCGGACCCTCGGTGTTGCGGCTTTCTCGCTTGCCGCTCAAGCGGTTCATCATCCTCATCTAAAACTCCAGCCCCGCTTCACGAGCGGCTTCGGCGAGGGTGGCGACCCGGCCGTGGTAACGGAATCCCCCGCGGTCGAACACCACGGCCTTGATCCCCTTCTCGATGGCGCGCTTGCCCAGGGTCTCGCCCACGGACTTGGCAGCGTCGACGTTGCCGCCACCCGAGAAACCCTTCTCGCGGCTGCTGGCACTGGCCAACGTTTGGCCAGACGCGTCGTCGATGATCTGCGCGTAAATGTGCTTCAGACTGCGGAACACCGCGAGGCGCGGGCGCTCGGGAGATCCCGAAATGCGCTTACGCAAGCGCAGGTGCCGAGCCTTTCTCATTGCAACGGTTGTTTTGCTTGGCATTTTCTGGTCTCCTACTTCTTCGCCGCCGCCCGCTTGCCGGGCTTGAGTTTCACAACCTCGCCCTTGTAGCGGATGCCCTTGCCCTTGTACGGATCGGGCTTGCGGACCTTTCGGATGTCCGCGGCCACCTGACCGACGAGAGCCTTGTCGATGCCGCTGACGCGCAGCTGCTGCACACGCGACTTCTCTGCGGCCACAAGTTCAAAGAGAACGCCCGGAACCGCGTCCACGTTGATGGGGTGCGAAAAGCCCATGTTCAGGGTCAGCCCGTCCCCGGCCTGCACCACGCGGTAGCCGACGCCGACGACCTCCAAGACCTTTGAGTGGCCCTGGGTGACCCCGACGACGCAGTTGTTGATGAGGGTGCGCGCAAGGCCGTGTTGGCTGCGCGAGTGGCGGTCGTTGTCCGGACGCGACACGCTGAGCGTGCCGTCTTCCTGGGCGACCGTCAGGTTCGCGGCCAACTGGACGTGAAGCTCACCCTTGGGCCCGCGGACCGTCACCGCGTTGGTGTCGGACACGTCGATGGTCACGCCGCTCGGGATGGTGATGGGTTGAGTGCCAACTCTAGACATTGCTTCCTCCTACCAAACCTCGCAGAGCACTTCGCCGCCGACCTTGCGTTTGCGCGCATCCCGGTCGGTCATCAGGCCGCTGCTGGTCGAGATGATCTGGGTCGCCAGGCCGCTTCGAACGGGCCTGAGCTCCGTCGTGGGCTTGTAGATGCGAAGGCCCGGCTTGCTCACGCGGCGAATGTGCTGGATAACCGGCTTTCGCTTGGCGTCGTAGCGCAGACTCACGCGAATCGTGGGGAACTTCGTCTCGGTGGTGACCTCCCAGCTGGAGATGTACCCCTCGGCTTCGAGGATCTTCACGATTTCGACTTTTATTTTGCTGTGCGGAATTTCGACGGTGGCAAGTCGCGACTGGGCGCCGTTGCGTACACGCGTCAGAAGGTCCGCGATGGGATCGCTGTGCATAAAACCTCCGCGCCGCCTACCAGCTGGACTTGGTCACGCCGGGCAGCTGGCCTTGATGGGCCTTCTCCCGCAGACAGATTCGGCATAGGCCGAAGAACCGGAAATAGCCGCGGGCGCGGCCGCAGAGCGAGCATCGGTTGTAGGCGCGAACCTTATACCGGGGCTTCAGCTTCTGCTTGATGATCAGACATTGTTTCGCCATTGAGTCTCCCGCCGTTGTCGAACTGGTACGCGACGTCTTCGCAGCCGCGCCTGGTCCGTGGCATGATTGTGAGTCGAACGCAGAGCGCCCGAGTCCGGAAGGATACCCGACGGTGGGGCTGTCGTCAAGGCTTCGCACGAGGTCCCGAGGCTATCATGGGACCACGATGCCGTTCAAACCCCTCCAAACGGACGAGAAGCTGGACGAGCCGCCGCCGCCGCCGCGCGACATGGACACTCAGATGATGCTGGGGTGCACGGGATTCGGCGCGACCGCGGGCATCGTGTTCGTGCTGGTGGCGTGGCCCCACTTCGTGTTCACCGAGACGTACCGGCTCGATGTGCTGGCCAAGGCGCTGGCTTGGGGGTGTGGACCCGCGGCGATCCAGGGGTTCCTGCTCAGCCGAAAGAGCTTCATCGGCGCGTGCGGGTTCATCGGGGGCGCCCTCGTGTCCACGGTGTTCCTGTACATTCGCCTGCAACAGGTGCTGCTGGCCCGCTACGGCGACGAGAGCGCCAGGCCCGACTATCCACTGGCCTTCGGGTGGCTCGTTCCCGTGGGGTTCTTCCTACTCGCGGTGGCAATCGCCCTGATCGCACTGCCCCGTAGCGAAATGCCCGACGCCGATGGGCGCTGAGCGCTAAGGTTCGACCGCGCACACCCCGAAGATTACGGTGTCGGCCCATCGGGGTCCCGGGAGTGGTTTTTGGCAAGCGGTCGTTTCGCACAGGAGTATCGGAAGAACGCCGTGAACGGCGCCTCCCCCCTTCAACTCGTCGTGATGCTCTACGACGGGGCACTTCGCTTCATGGAAGCGGGCAAACACGCGATGGCACACCGGGACGTCCCCAAGCAGAACGAGGCCCTGCAACGCGCGCAGAAGATTGTGATGGAGTTGATGTCGTGCCTCGATATGAAGGACGGCGGCGAGATCGCCACCAACCTCATGGCGCTCTACACGTACGTGCTCAACGAGCTCATCGACGCCAACGTCGCAGACAAACCCGATGGGATCGACCGCTCGATCCGGGTCATGTGCGACCTTCGCGAGAGCTGGGTGCAGGTCGAAGGCACGTTTCGCCGCGGAGAGGCCCATGCCGCGTGATATCGAGCGGCTCCACGTCCTGACCCTGGCTGCCGCAGATGCCGTGCGGCGCGGCGAGTGGGACGGCCTTGGGGGGCTCCTCAAAGAGCGCGGGCGCCTGCTCGAAACGCTGGGATCGCAGCCGCTCGATGCCTCGCACTCGGCAGCCCTTGTTCGCGTGCGACAGGCGGACGCCCTCCTTGCCCAAGCCCTCGCCGACGCCCGCGCCGAAACGGTGGACGCCATCGCGCGCGCCCAAAGCGGACGGCGCCTTGCCACGGCATACTCGTCAAGCCCCCACGTCCCGTTCACCGATCGCGTTGGGTAGCGGGTCGTTGGTCGTTGGTCGTTTGTCGTTGGTCGTTCTGAAAGTGTTTCCCAGCGGCGCACATGACCGGACAGATCCGAACGACAAACGACAAACGACAAACGACCGATCTAATTGACGATCAGTTGGATCTGGTCCGACTTGAACGTGAAGGTCACCGGCATTCCACCGCGCCGCTGCGGGACGAGGCCGCGCACCACCGCCCTGACCTGCCGCGAACCCGACACGTAGCTCGAGAAACCCGGCACCTGGACGATCGTCGCCAAGTTGCCCGAGGCGGGCACCGTGAACGACTTGATGTGCACGTACTGATTCGTTCCCCAGTTCCAGAGCCACAACATGCCGGTCGTGCCGGACACCGCGTTGAGCTCAAGCTTCGCCGCGAGGGTTTCGAACGTGCCGGTCGGCAGCGTGAAGTCCACCCGCTCGGCCGCGATCTGCCCCAGGCCCAACTGCGGCACGGAGAGCACGCTGTAGTAGACGTTGTCCGAGAGCAGAATCGAGGACAGATTCCCGCTCGAACCCGCGCCCTGGTACATCGACACCGCCGTGGGGTTCACCTGTGTGCCGCCGCCGCTACCAGGGACGCTGATCGTCCACTTGTCCCAGAACGTCGTCCATCCGGAACCCTGCTTGCCGACCATGCCGAAGCCCCAGAACGTGTACTCGTCAACCGGGTCCACCGCCACGGCAAAGTAGTCGCCCCATCGGCTGCTGAAGCCACCGTAGGTCGAACCCGTGCTCGTTTCGATGCGAACCGGGATGCCCATCGCACCTGGCGGGTCGGTGGCCCTTCGTCCGACGAACATCATGTCTGCGACGATCGTAGAACTGCTGCGGGTGAACAGCATACTGATGTCCCCGAGGCTGTTCATATTGATCGCGGGCATGTGGAAGTCCTGCCCGTTTGAGCCCTGCACGTTGCCGGATTGGGTGAGGGTCGGCGCGCCCGAAGTCGGCCACGCGCCGGCATTGATGTCGTACCACCGCGCCATCGAGACAGAATTGGAGTTCGTCGCGCGGATCCCGTGGGCGGCCAACAACTTGCCGGAGCGCCAGACCGAGGTGAAGATCCGACCGTCGAAACTATCCAACGATCGGCCGCCGGCACTCTGGGCCTCGGCGACCGGCAACTGCCACGTCGGCACCTGCACCGTTGTGCTCGAGAGCGCCGGGGCACTCGGCAGGCCTGTAACCGCATAGATCTTCAGCGCGTTCTGGCTCAGCGCACTGACCCCGAAGACCTTGTCGAGCGTCGGGTCCTGCGAGCGCGCAGGCTGCACGGTCCCGATGTTGGGGTCGCGGAACGTGGTGATCGTCGGAGCGCCGCCCGTAAGAAGAGGCGCCTTTGGAATCACAAGGAACTGGCACCCGCCGTATCCCGCGCTGCTGGTCAGGGGGAACATGTTGCCCGTGAACACAATGGCGTCCTTGTTGTAGCCGAACCCCGGGTAGTCGAGCCACCAAGCGTCGCTGCCCGAGACCATCTTCGCCTCAAGCCGGTATTTATACCAGGTCCCGTTGGGGTTGTTGTCGTCCGAAACCCCGAGCAGCAGCTTGGCGATCTGGGCGGTGCCCATGTCGTACTCCATCACTTCCACGAAGAAGCGGCCGCTGACCCTGTCGTAGAACACCTTCGGATCCGACAGGTTGCCCTGGATCCCAACCGAGCTGAAGAACTGCGAGAAGTTCTGCTGGAACGTCTGCCCACCGCTCAGCTTGTTGTAGAAGGCCAGGGTGAGGTTGACCACCACGACCGAGTGGGTTGGGCCCATGCCCATGTCGCAGTCGGGCGGCTCCCAGCCCGTCGACCCTATGCCCGCGAACTTAGAGCCAGCCGTGCCCCGCGCCACGTCGATGACCGACCCCACCGGCAGGTTGTTCGCCGGCCCGCCGAAAACGCCGAACTGCGGCGTGGGGGGATTGTCGTGCTCGCGGAAGATCGGCGCCGGACCCGAGGCCTGGGGAGCGCCCACCGTGGACTCGACGATGGCCTTCATGCCTTTGTAAACCTTGAGCGGCTGGTATTTGACCGTTGGCGCCTGAGCCCCGACGGACGCCACACCCGCGAACACCAATACCGTGCCGGCGATCAGACCTGCGCCGCGTGTCATAGAAATCACTGTAACGACCCTCCCACAGCCCCAACGGCTGCGAATTTCCTGCCTGCACTATATGGGACGCCTCATTCGTCGTTGGTCGTTCGTCGTTGGTCGTTTGTCGTTCGTCGTTGGTCGTTCGGGGGGGGGCTGTCCGTACACGTGCGCCAATTGGGGACGATTTCCGGACATCCACCGACGAAACACGAACGACAAACGACAAACGACCGATCTAATTGACGATCAGTTGGATCTGGTCCGAC
>CAYJMZ010000019.1:0-4805 GCA_964370995.1 uncultured Fimbriimonadaceae bacterium
CTTGCATTCGAGCGGCTTGCCGCGAGTCCGGTGGGGAGCCGCCGACAAGTCGCCGAGGTGAATGGCGACGAGCAAGCTCGCGCACTCCAAATGGGACCGAGCAGGGAACCCGAATACTTAACCTTGCCGGGCTCTAGTTGATGATCCAGATGGCCTGGTCGATCTTGCCGTACCACGGGGCGGCCTGGTCTGAGGACAGCAGGTTGAACGCCACGCGCGACTTGATCGCACCGGTGCCGGGCTGCACGTAGCGTGCGGCTTCGGCCCCGGAGACCACCACGCTCACCACGCTGTCACCGACAGGCAGGAGGCGCGTGTTCTTCAGCACCCACAGCGACGACACGTAGTCGAACAGGTAGATGCGTTGCTGTGTCCCTGCGAGTTGCCGAGCGCTCTCCACGAGGAACTCGACCCGACCCGGGGAGGCCAATGGTGACACGCTGCCGATCTCGCCAACGATCTGGTCGCCGAACACGTCCTGCGCAAGATCCAATCGGAGCACCGCGTACTGGTTGTCCGACGTCTTGATGCTATCCACGTTGCCGCTGGCCAAGATGCCCGTTGGCACCGTGAGCGTCAACGGCAGAACCACGGCTCGCGGGCCCTTGGTCGCCACTGACAGCGGACCCTCGATACCGGCCTTGAACTGCCCTAGTGTCGCGGTCGAGTCAACGGGAGCCGTGTTCGAGTCGAACCAGAAGTTGAACACCGTGGCGTACTTCAGCGGGTTCGCCCCCGTCTGGCCAAATGTTCCGGTGGACCATGTGAGGTTTCCACCCGATCGGACCGGCGTCCAGTTGTTGCCCGAATTGCTGTCGATGTCGTGGAAGCCGAGGTTGGACACGGTTGCCGTGTCGCCTACGGGGATGGAGAACGTGCGCAGCTGCCGATCGAGGTCGTGGACGTACAGCGCATAGTTGTAGCGCCACATGCCCCCGCCGAGGTCGGTGGTCTTCACCGCGAGGATCGCATCGCCCTCCGTGCGTGGGGTCGCGGTGGCGTTCATGTCGCCGTAGCGCGTGATCGCAGGGCCGCTCCGCATGGCCTCGGAGGAGGTCGTGATGTTCCACCTCGAACCGCTCCAGCTCATGCCGGAGATCCTGCGCGAGGACACGTTGTTGTACTTGTTGATGTCTTCTCGCGAGATGTAGTACGCCTCGTAATAGTACGTGGCGCCGGCGACGCCCAGGTCGGCGTCAAGCACCTCCAGGCGATGGTCCGTCGTCGAGAGGCTGGAACCGTCGTTGCGGCGGGTGCAATCGGGTTGGTAGTTCGAGAACCATGACCCGCGGCAGGTCCAGAGACCCGTGAATGGATTGACCTCGTCGCGACCACCGAGATAATACTGGCTTGCGTTGTTGCCGGACGAATACGTGTCCGAACAGTTGACGCCCAGGAGGGTCCCTGTGCCTGGGTGCTGACACGAGCCGCACTGGTTGCTGTTGAGCGCGAAGAACCCGTGCTTCAACCACGAGTTGCCGACTTCCTCGAAGCGGCCGTTGAACTCGCGATACATCTGCATGGCGATCACGGGGTGGCGCTCGTCCATCGGGGCGAACCACGGGATGTTGGCGTTTCCAGGATTGCACGACGTCGTCGCCATCGACAGTCCGTTGTTGCCGTTCGGAAACGTCCCGGTGTGTCCGAACGAGGTGAGGCCGTAGCACTCGACGATCGACACGTCCAGCGGCACGTCGGTCTCGCCATCAGGGTCGCCCCAGCCCTTGAACGGCTTGGCGGGGTCTCCGCCGGACCACTTGGCATCGGCGAGGACCGTGACCTGCCCGAGGAGCTGACCGGCTAGATCGGGCCGCCCGATCGAGCGCGCCCACTCGGCGGTCACGACAAGGTCTGCATAGCCGATCAGAAGTTGCTGCTTGGCCGGGTCCCAGTACACCTTCGCGTGGTTGATGTCCAATGTGATGGGCTGGCCTTTGCCGCCATCCATATACAATCCCATTTGCGGAAGTGCGGATTTGGGTTGGATCGAGAAGCCCTGTAGGGGGATGCTGCGCTTCCCGTTCTGGAACGAGAACCCACCTTGGTGCGTCAGCCGTCCGGACTGGAACTGCTCGAACCGATGGTCTTGAATACTGAACAGCATCGTCGAGTCGCCCAAGGCGAAGCCAAGACCTGCCGGCATATCAAAGCGCGGCTTGGCCGTGGTGTTTGCGCGGACGACCTGGAAGCCAAGGTCATTGAGAAGCCCGTTGGCAAACTCGAAGGTCGTCGCGCCTCCGGTCACCCTCCACGTTTCAGCGGCCTGGGTTGGTGTGCCGCAAAGGATGATTGCTGAGACGGCCAGCCCGCCGACATGTCGAAATCTCATAGTGTTGTGTTCCTGCCTTTCGGTCGCCGAAACGGGCCGTGGGCAACACCTTCAGGTGCCCTCCACCCCGCCATCCCTCGGGAGAGTTTCCCGATAATGTTCCCAGTGTAGCAAGGAATTCCCAAAATCCCAAATCCGGGGACCCCGAGCCGCGGCGTGGGCTAGCAGGGTGCTGAAGAAGGCCGACCTTTCCGTGCCACCCTCGTGTCGGGGGTGCTTTCGCCGAGAGTTCTCACCTAGCGCACCCCCAAGATGAGGGTGGCACGGGATCGGAAACGTCCGTGGCGCGAGAACAAATGGTGCAAGCCCCTTCTTCAGCACCCTGCTAGGGCGGCGGGAGTTCCGGACGGCGTGCAGACAGACGTCGCATCAGGGTGTCGACGGTGGCGGTATCCCCTCTTTCTGCGTAGAGGAACGCCGTCCCGTACCACGCGGCGTCGTCTTCGGCCGGGGCCCGGATTCCGCGCTTCACTTCGGCGTCGAGCATTCCGGCGCCCTTGCACGCCCTTGCCCATACCCGCAGGTTGTCGGCATCGAAGGGACGCTGCCTCTTCACGGTCTCCGCATGGGTGCGGGCCGCTTCGAACCGCCTGGCGTCAAGCAGGAGGCGGGCGGCGACGGAGTGCCCTTCAAGCAGTCCCGGATCGAGTTTGAGCGCCTCGGTCACCTCGTCGAGGGCGCCGTGCCGATCGCCGCTTTCTGCGAGGATCACCCCCAGCACGTGGTGCGCGTTGGCGCTCTTTGGGGCGAGAACCACCGCGAGGCGCGCTGCGGGCAGCGCCTCCCCGATGCGATCGGCTTGGGCCAACGCCAGCGCGAGGCTGACGTGCAAACCCGAGTCCTTGGGGTGGCGCGCCGTCAAGACCCCCCACGCCCTGGCCGCATCGGATGCACGCCCAACCCGCATGCACACCGCTGCCAAATCCGCCTGGACGGCGTCGGACTCTGGCGAGGTGAGGGCGGCGCGCTCGAGCACCTCGCGTGCGTCGTCGAACCGCCCGAGATCGCCAAGCACGAAGGCATATGCCCGCTGCATTTCGGGCGAGTCCGGCCGTCGTTCAGCCGCGCAGGCGAGGTGCCCCAGCGCCTCCCCGGGTCGGCCTAGCCGGCGTTGGAGGCTGCCGACCATCGCCTCCACCCGCGGCACGACGAGCCACGCGTGCTCGGAAGCCCACACGAGGTGCTTCAGGGCCGATTCGGCGAGCGCCGCGGTAGCCGGGGCGGCGCCCGACTCGTCGGCGAGGACTTGCGCGTGCATCACGCTCCCTGCGCGCGTGTGGTACTGGAGGAGCGTGGCCTGGACCATCGCCCCACACCACACCGCGCCGGTCGCGAGTGCCACCCAGCCCGCCGGTTGGAGGGTGCCGTGCGAACGCAGCTGCCACCGCCGAAAGCGCGCCGATGGACGATACAGCGCCCGCGCGATCGCCAGAACGCTCGCCGCGGTGATCGAGGCCAGACCCAGGGCCAGCAAGAACGGAATGGCGTCGAACAGCCCGCGGAACACATAGATCGACCAAACAAACAGCGCAGCCATCGCCAGCTCTTCCGGCCACGTGAAATCAAACGAGGGGGACCGGTGCCCCGCAAACGCCTTGGCGCCCAGCGACGGCTTGCCAAACCCGAAGTACAGCGCGTGCTTCGGACACACGTCCACGCAGTCCAAGCACTTCATGCACCCGGGGTCCACGATCATCCCGTGTGTGCGCACCTCCTCGTGCACCCGCACGTTGGACGTGCACGAGGCGGTGCAGTGGCCACACCCGTCGCACGCGTCGGTCACGCGGATCTTGCCCGGCGCGAACCTGTCCGCGTTGAAGAAGATCGCGCCGTACGGGCAACCGTACGTGCAGAAGCCCTTGTTGCCGAGAAACCACACCGCGCCGAACCCGCACACGACGAACGTGAGAACCGAAACGAGAGGGCCGGGGAACGTGTCCCAGAATCCAGTGGTGGTCAGATGCAGCATCCACACGGGCGCGGGCCGTCCGTGCCACAGTCGGACCACCTGCGGCCACACGAACATGTACAGCGCGGCGAACAGCGGCACAAACACGAGGAGGCGCGAGCGAACCGGCTTGGGCCGCACCCCGACCTTGCGCAGGATCCAGCCGCACAGGTCCTGGTACGCCACGAGATGGCACGCCCAGCCGCAGAAGAACCTGCCGAACACCAGCGTCGATACGATCAACAGCGCGAACAGCACGAACCCCGCGTTCACCGTGCCCTGCTCGAGCGTTTTCATGGCTTCGCTGGGTTCCACCGGAGACAGCGTCTTGCCCGACGAAAGCCACTGGGCCACGTGCACCGCGATCGCCACATGCACCCCCAGCAGCACCGCAGCCCGCCATTTCGTGCGTCGTGAAGACGCCACGACGGTTGGACGGTTGCCGCTTGGCGGGGCCGACGGGAGGGGTGTGAGGCTCATGGCACGGTGACGATGTTCCAGACGTCAGTATCGCCGTGGGTGTCGCCG
>CAYJMZ010000019.1:4815-7039 GCA_964370995.1 uncultured Fimbriimonadaceae bacterium
TAATCAGGGCGGGAGAAGATGGGGAAGTTGGCGGGCAACAAATGGCCGGTGGGGGTGCTCTGCGCATGCGCCTTGCTGGCGGGCGTGCTCTCCGAGGCGCTTCCCGGCAAGCCCTCCCCGCAAAAGCCGCCCGCCAAGGACCGCTATGCCGCGTCCGCCCGCGCCTTGGTCGCCACGTACTGCGCGCCATGCCACGGGGGCGCCAACCCCGCGGGCAACGCGCAGCTGGCCAAGGCCCGCACCGAGGAGGACGTGCGCCAAGCCCCCGAAGTGTGGGCGCGCGCCGCGGACAACGTGCGCTCGGGCCGCATGCCCCCGCCGGGAGCCAATGCGCCCTCCGCCGCGCAGCGCACCGCTCTGGCCGCCACGCTCGACGCGATCGTGACGGATTGCCGCGCGCCCGACCCCGGGCGGGTCACCCTGCGCCGCCTCAACCGGTTCGAGTACGACCGCACCATCCGCGATCTCGTCGGGGTGGACATCCCGTTGGCGGCCGACTTCCCATCCGACGACGTCGGCGAGGGGTTCGACAACATCGGCGACGTGCTCACGATCTCCACCCTGCTGATGGAGAAGTACCTCGACGCCGCCGAGCGGATTGCGGAGACGGCGATCGTGGTGCCCCGGCGCCAAACGGTGCGCTTCGACGGCGAGGAGCTGAAGGCAGACAGCGGCGTCTCGGGTGACGTGGAACGTGTACTATACACTAATGCCTTGGTGTATGCGGACCGGCTGTGGGACAAGGGCGGCTCGTATCGGGTGCGTGTGCGCGCCTATGGCCAGCAGGCGGGTCCCGACGTCGTGCGCATGGCGGTTCGGGTGGACGGCAAGGACGTCGCGTCGTTCGAGGTGCGCGCGGTGCGGGCCAAGGCGGCGGAGTACGAGGTCCCCGTTGACCTGGAGGCGGGCAGGCACCGGATTGGAGCGGCGTTCCTCAACGACTACTACAAGGCAGATGCCCCCAATCCGACCGATCGCGACCGCAACCTGGTCGTGGAGTTCATCGAGGTCGTGGGACCCCAGACGGGCATTGCCGCGTTGCCCGCGTCCCACATGCGCGTGGTCACCGCCGAGCCCGGCGAGGGCGTGACGCGCCAAGAGGCCACGCGCCGTGTGCTCTTGGCGTTCGCAACCCGCGCGTTTCGAAGGCCCGCCAAATCCGACGAGGTCGAGCGGCTTGTGCGCGTCGCGATGCTTGCCGAGAAGGAGGGGGAGCCGTACGAGCGCGGGATCCAACTCGGCATGCAGGCCACCTTGGTTGCGCCCCAGTTCCTGTTCCGCGTCGAGCTGGACCCCCCGGGTGCGGGCGGGACGGTGCGCGACCTCGATGGCTACGAGATTGCGTCGCGGATGTCGTACTTCCTGTGGAGTTCGATGCCGGACGATCGTCTGTTTTCCCTGGCCGCCCGGGGGGAATTGCGCAAGTCGGCGGTTCGGGCGGCCGAAGTCGCGCGCATGCTCAAGGACCCCAGGGCCCGGGCCTTGGCAGAAAGCTTTGCGGACCAGTGGCTCCAACTGCGCAAACTGGAGATCGTCAGCCCCGACGCCAAGCGGTTCCCGACTTTCGACGCGGCTTTGAAGGCGGACATGCGCGAGGAGACCCTGCGCTTTTTCGAGGCGATCGTCGATGAGGACCGCGGCGTGCTGGATTTCCTCGACGGCAGGTTCACGTACGTCAACGCGCGCCTCGCCAAACACTACGGAATCGCCGGGGTGGAGGGTCCCCAGTTCCGCAAGGTTGCGCTCGACGGGGTGCGCCGCGCCGGGATCTTGACCCAGGGCAGCGTGCTTACGGTCACCTCGAATCCCACGCGCACGTCTCCGGTGAAGCGCGGCAAGTGGATTCTCGAGCAGATTCTCGGCACCCCGCCTCCCCCTCCGCCGCCGGGCGTGGGCGTGCTCGAAGGAGGGAACGGCCCGTTGACCGCGGCCACCCTGCGCGAGCTGATGGTCAAGCACCGCGCCGACCCCGCGTGCGCCTCGTGCCACGAGCGGATGGACCCCCTGGGATTCGGCCTGGAGAATTTCGACGCGGTCGGTGCGTGGCGGGTCCGCGAAGGGCAGTCGCCCATCGACGCCTCTGGCGTGCTGCCCGACGGCACCAAGTTCAACGGCCCTGCGGAACTGCGCGCGATTCTGCGCAGGCGAAAGGACGCCTTCGTGCGCACGCTGACCCAGAAGCTCATGACCTACGGCCTCGGTCGCGGCCTCACCTTCGCAGACC
>CAYJMZ010000019.1:7049-18126 GCA_964370995.1 uncultured Fimbriimonadaceae bacterium
CCCCCCTCGCGCCCCGGGGCGGCGGGGGCGCCTTGGGCCCCCGCCGCCGCGAAGAAGGGCTACAAGTTCTCCACGCTCATCCAAGGCATCGTCGCCAGCGAGCCGTTCCTGAAACGGAGGGGGTAGGGGTGGTTTGTGGTGCGTATAGGTCTTATAGGTCCTATTCGTCCTATGATTCCCACCAACCACCGCCCACAAACCAACCTGTCGTACACTGGAGCCACCCGTGAAAATCACAAGACGCACCGCACTGAGAGGCCTCGGCACCGTGGTGGCGCTTCCACTCCTTGAGGGGATGTTGCCGCTGAGCGCGTTGGCTCAAACGCCGAAAGCCGTGCCGAAGCGTCTGGCGTTCCTGTTCGTGCCCAACGGGGTGAACATGGCGCACTGGAAGCCCGGGGCCGTGGGCGCGGCGTTCGAACTGCCCACGATCCTCGAGCCCCTGGCCGGGGTGAAGGACCAGATGACGGTGCTCACGGGCCTCGCACAGCACGGGGCGTTCGCGCTGGGCGACGGACCCGGCGATCACGCCCGCTCGGCCGCCGCTTGGCTGACGGGTGTGCATCCCAAGAAGACCTCGGGCGCGGACATCCACGTGGGCATCTCGGTGGACCAACTCGCAGCCCAGAAGGTCGGCGGCCTGACGCGCTTTCCGTCGCTCGAACTGGGGTGCGAGCGTGGAGCGTCCGTGGGCGACTGCGACTCGGGCTACAGCTGTGCGTACTCGTCCAGCATCTCCTGGCGCTCGGAGACTACCCCCGTGGCCAAGGAGATCAACCCGCGGCTGGTGTTCGAGCGGCTGTTCGGCGGTGGCGACCCCTCGGAAGCGGACGAAGGCCGGCGGCGGCGCGAAAGGTACCGCCTGAGCGTGCTCGACTTTGTGCTGGAAGAGGCGGGCCGTCTCAAGCAGCAGATGGGTGTGCGCGACTTGCACAAGATGGACGAATATTTCGAGAGCGTGCGCGAGATCGAGCGGCGCATCCAGCGCGTCGAGGCCGAGAGCGGGATTCCCTCCGGCGCCGCCCGTCCGATGGGGGTTCCCCGCGACTACGGCGAGCACCTTCGCCTCATGGGAGACATGATGGTGCTGGCGTTTCAAGCCGACCTCACGCGCGTCAGCACGTTCATGTTTGCCAACGAGGGCTCGAACCGCAGCTACGCGGCCATTGGCGTGCCGGAAGGGCATCACGAAGTGTCCCACCACGGCCAAGACCCCGGAAAGCTCGAAAAGAAGCGGCTCATCGACCGCTTCCACGTGGAACAGCTTGCGTACGTGCTCGACAGGCTGCGCAAGGTCGAAGAGCCCAACGGCACGCTGCTCGACAACACGATGCTCGTGTACGGCGGCGGCATCAGCGACGGCGACCGCCACAACCACGACGATCTCCCGATCCTCCTGTTCGGCAAAGGCGGAGGCACCCTGCGCCCCGGCCGCCACGTCGCCTACGAAACGAACACGCCGATGAACAACCTGTTCGTGTCCCTCCTCGACCGCATGGGGGTCCCCGGCGAGACCTTGGGCGACGCCACAGGGAAGCTTGACCAACTGTTCTAGCAGCGTGCCGAAGAAGGGGCTTGCACCATTTCGATCCCGTGCCACCCTCATCTTGGGGGTGCGTGAGGTGCGAACTCTCGGCGAAAGCACCCCCGACACGAGGGTGGCACGGTTGCGTCGGCCTTCTTCAGCACCCCGATAGGGCCCCGCACCGTCCCCGGACCACAGGCTGGGAGCCCGTGCTCCATTGTTGGTCCCGCGGGCGTCCCTTCTCCAAAGATGTTTGGTGCGAGCGCTTCGACCCTTGGCGAGATCGCCCTTCGCACGGTGATCGTCTACGCGTTGGTTCTCATCGGTCTGCGGGCCACGGGTAAGCGCCAGATCGGGCAGCTGACGCCCTTCGACCTCGTGGTGCTGCTCCTCGTGAGCAACGCCGTCCAGAACGCGATGACTGGGCCCGACACCAGCGTGGTCGGCGGTGCGGTGGCCGCCGCGACCCTGCTCATCGTCAACGCCGGGGTGTCGGCAGTTCGGTTTCGCTCCATCAGGATCCAGAGGTTTGTGGAGGGAGTGCCCGTTGTGCTTGTCCAGCACGGCGAGATCCAGCACACGAGCCTCAAACACGAGAGACTCACCGTGGACGAGCTGCTCGCGAGCCTTCGGGAACACGAGGTGAACGATGTCGAAGAGGTCGAACTTGCCATGTTGGAAATCGACGGCTCGATCAGCGTGATCCGCAAGTCGGCCGGCGATCGTGGGCGGTATGTCCACACCCGGAAGCGTCTGGTGCGCCACCACACACGTCCGACACATTAAAAGGGCTTTTTGGGGGGATAATCGCACCATGAGTTTGCTCCTTGCTTTGGCGGCGGCCACCGTGACCGGTTTTCGACCCGCGCCCTGTGCCTTGGAGGCCGCGGTGTTGTCCATCCAGCATCGGCAGCTGCCGAATCGCCTTCTGGTGATGTCAAAGACCGCCGGGTACCGGCACGATTCGATTCCAGACGGCATCGAGGCGCTCCGAACCCTCATGAAAGGACAAGGCGTCGAGGTCGAATCGACTGAGGATTCGTCCAAGTTCACCGATGCAAACTTGAACCGATTCGGCGTGATCGTGTTTCTGAGCACCACGGGCGACATCCTCGATCCAGCCCAGCAGATCGCGTTGCGCCGCTTCATGCTCAAAGGCGGCGGATACGTGGGGATCCACGCGGCGGCGGACACCGAATACGACTGGCCCTGGTACCGCGAACTCGTGGGGGCCTGGTTCCTGTCCCACCCCGCCATCCAAGACGCAAAGATCAACGTGGTGGATCGCACCCACGCCTCGACCAAGCACCTGCCGCCCGTCTGGATGCGGCACGACGAGTGGTACGACTTCCGCGACGTGCCCGCACCGGACTCGCGCATCCTCTTGAAACTCGACAACTCAAGCTACCAGGGCAGCAAGATGGGCGACAACCACCCCATCTCGTGGTGCCGGGCCGTGGATGGCGGCCGATCGTTCTACACGGGCGGTGGGCATACCAAGGAGTCGTACAGCGAGCCCGACTTCCTGAAGCACGTCCTCGGTGGAATCCTCTGGGTGCTGCACCGGGAGTAGTGGGTGGTCAACTGCGGTTCATGGATGTCCCCTTTGCGCTGTCGGGTTGACCGTGCCGTTTGTCCTCGCCGCAGGCTCATGGGCTGACGCGCCAAAAGACCTGGTCGTACCAACTCTGCCAGGGGGTGATGCTGTCTGACGCGACCTCGATGAAGGAAGCGCGCGCGCGCATTCGTCGAGTTCCTGCTTCGACGAATCGGCCTGTCGGCATCGGGGCCGTCACCGTGAGGAGCTGGTCGGTTGTTCCCGCTGGCGCGGCGTTCACCCGCACCCAACGCCCTGCGGGGTAGTCCCACAAGTCAACGTGCCGCGCAACGCCTCTCAGGGTGACGTGCGATTCCAACCCGAAGACGATTCCGGCGGGTGAGATGGTGGGAGACACCGTCTCGAATTGAACGTTCACGGGGTCGCCGATGAGGTCCATTGCCGGGTTCACGCGCACCTTCAAATAGAGGTTGTCGCTGGCAAGGAGATCGGACAAAGACCCAGACACGAGCAAGCCGCTCACGACGCTGAACGAGGTAGGTGCCACCGTCTGCGTCGTCACCCGGCGCGTGATCTGCCCTTGGGTGGCACCCGTCCACACGTCGCCGGTCGGCAGGGCGCAGATCCGGTACGGGTAGAGGGGGAATGTCCCGACGTTCTGGCGCGTCCACGACTGGCCGCCGTTCGTGGAGTGGAGGATGAACCCGTTGCCCGTCGTCCGGTTTTGGCCGCTGAGCCACACCTCCTGACGGCTCACGACCGACACATCGAAGAACACCTCGTCATTCGCCGCGGCACTCATAAGTTGCCAAGTGGCGCCTCCGTCCACGGTCTTGGCGAGATAGCCCCACCACCCCGCGGCCCAGCCGACTTGGGTGTCTGCAAACCGCATTCGGCTAATCGTCGGGCTGGTCCAGTAGGTAGGCAACGGCATTTCCTGCCACGTTGCGCCTCCATCGGTCGTTCGAAGGCCCAGGGCCCCCGCGGCGGACAGCCAGCCGTGCGTGGGGTCGGCAAACTGGATCGAGACCCACGGTGCCGGGCCCAGGTCGACCTGGGTCCAGGTGTTGCCTCCGTCGTCGGTTCGGTAGAGGTTCTTGCTGTGCCCGTAGGCGAGGTCTTGGCCGGCGACCCATCCGCGCTGCGCGTTGATGAACTCCACGTCGTTGATCCAAAACTGGTCCGGCAAGGCCGGATAGCCGATCGACGCCCAGCTCCGGCCCGAGTCAAGGGTCTTGAACACGGTCCCGCCGGGTCCCGCGGCTGCCGCGAAGTTCGCGTCGACGAGGTCGATCGCGTTCAGGCTTTCGTCGCGCCCGAAGATTTGGCCCGTGACCTCCAACTTGTCGACGTCCCATCGCGCGCCACCGTTTGTCGTTCGCCACAGATATCCGTTTTGGCCGACCGCCATGCCGTACTGGGCGTCCCGCATCTCGAGGTCCGTCACCTGCGCCCCACAGCCGTTGTTGGCCTGGGTCCAAGTGATCCCGCCGTCGGTTGTGCGGTACATCAAGCCGTACTGCCCGACCACCATGCCGTTGGAGGCGTCGAAGAAGTCAACATCCCACTCCGCCGGCAGATCGCCGATGCCTCGTTGCACCAGCACCCAGAACCCACCGCCGTTTGGACTTCGCCATATGTCGCCCTTGCCCGACACGCCGACGAGCACGTTGGAAGTACCCGCACGGGTCATCGCCAAGAGGCCGGTGTCGATGCCAAAGCCATATCCGAACCACGACTCGCCGGAGTCGGTGCTCCGGATCACAGTCGTTCCGTCGATCGCGAGCGCCGTAGTGGCATCCCACCAGAGCACTGCGTTGACCGAGTTGGCGTGTTTCCTCGTCCACGTACGCCCGCCGTCGACGGTCTTGAAGATCCCATCTTGCTGAGTGCTGGGTTGGTACCCCCCGATCAGGCCGACGTTCGCGTCCCGAAAGTCCATGCCGTAAACGACCGGACAGTTGGGGTAACCGGACTGGACCAGCCAAGACGCGCCGCCGTTGAGGGTCATGGCGAGGGCGCCGTTGGCTCCCAGAAAAACCTGCGAGTCGCTGATGAAGTCGATGACCCTCCACGATCCGGCGGGAACGCCCAGCATGGGCAGCCAGCTCGAGCCCCCGTTCAGCGAGCGCCACGCGTCGTTGTTGTTTCCGGTGAGGAACACAAGATTGGGGTTGCGGTGCTCGATCGCGTAAAAGGGATCGCCACCCGTCGCGCCGTACATCCTGTACGCCCACGTCTGCCACGCATCGACGGTCTGGATCAACGTGCGGTTGATGCCGACCACCAGCATGTTCGTGGGGGACGCCATCGACACCCCGTTGAGGTCTCGCCCAGTCGGGAGGGGGCTCTGCACCGTCCATGTCCACTGCGCCAAGCCCAGGCAAGGGAGCACCAGTGCGATGCCCGCGCAGACCTCCCGAATCCAACTCTTCCTTTCCATCGTTTACAACCTCTGAGAGTAAGAGCGGATATGCCACCGCGCAAATACAGCCCATTTCGATTGTACTGGCCGTCGCCGACCCCAGACAGTCGTCATTTTGGCCTACGTGAGGATGCTTGGATAATCCACCGGACATTCGGGAGGGCGGCACATCCTTCTCTGCACGCACCCCCGAATCGGAACGCGCTCAGCGATTAGAAGAGCTTCCAGATAGGCGGGAGGGTAAGAACGATACCCGCACCGATGAGGATCAGACTAAGAACGTGTACGCCTCGCGATTCGATCTGGCGATCCTTCCACCTGTTGTGCAACACGGCCCACCCAATCAACCAGATCCCCGCCGCAAGTGTCGTGCGACCCGATAGTCCCCCGACCGGCGCGTAGAGAGTTGGCGCAACAAAGAGTTTCGTCTCGTTGAGGATCACGATGAACCCCAGCGCGAACACGCCGATTCCGGCAGCGAGGAACGACGCCACAGCAGCGCCGTTTACGATCTCTTTGTGTTTGCCTTCCACCGTGGCCATGTTCAAACTCCTCCTTCAGCTACGCGAGTGGGGCAACTTTGTTGACGAACACGCCGAGGATTGCCACGAACGACACGAGCACGAGGCAAATCGCCAAGAGCGTCGATGCCATCCTGTTTAGTTGTGCGTCGATTAGCAGCTGGGTTCTGTAGCGGACGCCGATGAATGCGACAACCGTCGACAGCATCGCGGCGATCCAGGGCATGTGCTCCTTGGTCTCCATCGCGAACGAATGCAACCACACGGAACCCGGGTTCGATTGAATCAGGGCTTTGGGATACTGGCTGAGGTCGACAAGCCCTTCGGGTGGTGTGGCTCGGTAGGCGGGGAAGGCGATGTAGGTTCCGACCAGCACGCCTAGCCATAGCACCACTGAGGCGAAAACGGTGAGCCGCACCAAGTCGCGCGACCGATCCGGCGAAGCGGCATCCGAGGCATTCTCCGTACGCATGGCGCGCAAGGAAAACAGTGCGGCGGACAACCCCATCAACGCTACCCCACCCAAGACAATGCCGTGGGTCATCGTCCAGATGTTTCGCTCGGAGAACAATAGGGTATCCATCGTGAGCCCTCGTTTCGGGAATGCCTCCCACGAAACTGCAGATTCTCCCGCATTATAGCCGCAATGCCGGTGTCTCAGCGCCCTGTCCTTTATCCCGACGCACCCGTGCCACCCCCGTGTCGGGGGTGCGCCAGTTTCGAGAGTTCTCACCTAGCGCACCCCCAAGATGAGGGTGGCACGGGATCGGATACGTCCGTGGCGCGAGAACATAGGGTGCAAGCCCCTTCCTCAGCACCCTGCTAGGATGTCACGTCCCTTGCCTCACACTGCACATCGGTCTTCACCGAGCTTGAGATGAAGCACGCCTCGTGCGCCTCGCGGTGCATGGCGCTGTGCTGGGCCGCCCCGGGCCGCTTGCCTGCAAACACCAGCTTTGGATACAACGTGACCTGAGTCATGGCCAACTTTCCCTCGGGATTCTTGGCCAATACGCCGACGGCCTCGTCCTGATAGCTTTCGACCACAAAGCCCTGTTTTGCCGCGATCGAGAGAAACCACAGCATGTGGCAGCTTGCCAATGCCGCGACGAACGCTTCTTCGGGGTCGACTGCACCTTCGTCCGAGAGCGGGAGGGGGACGACATGAGGGGACGCCGAGGCCCGAATCTCAATCCCTCCGTCGAAGCTCCATGAATGCTCACGGCTGTACCGATTGTCTGTGAATGCAGCACCGTTGCGGCACCACTTGATCCGTGCCCTGTAATGACTCATTTCAAATCCAGCTTGCCCGCTGCCACCGGTGGTTAGCTGTCGCGCCTCTCTTCACTCAGGGAGATCGCCAGCCCATCGGGATCGACGTACTGGGCTAACCGAGCGCCAAAGATCTCCGTCGGCTCCTGAATGCAGGGCACGTTCATTTCGACCATCCTCTTGTGGAACTCGTCAAGATTCGGAACACTCAGGCCAGGCCGGCACCGACCGGCAGGAAGGCGTTGCGAGTCGTGCCCTTCAGAATTGGATTCTTCACTCGCGTGGAGCGCCAAGGTCGCCCCTTCGGTTGCGAACTCGGTCCATCCGGGAGACTCGAATCTCAGAGGCAGCCCAATCACATCCCGGTAGAACGACACAGCCCGTTTCATGTCGCTCACAAAAACAATCGCATAGTTCAATCGCATTCGACAACTCCTTTCGTGCCCGGAAGGTGGCTAACTACTGATTCTCTCGCATTATGGCGAAACGCATGCCCTCGTGCGAGGATTCCAAGGCTGGTTCGCCCCCTTCATATTCCGGTGAGGGAAACGGAATTTGCCGTTCGCGGCTCCTCGCTGTTTACTGTGGGTTGAGGTCTTGTCCTCGGTAAACCCATTAGCGACCCCTTTACGTTTAGCAAGCGGTCCTAAAGAGAGTCGGACGCACGGCGGTGCCGTCGCCCAGGTTGTTGCAGGGCACTCACGAATCCTGAAGGGATTCCATACGGTAGCCCAGGGTTGGACCGCTCCGGCGGGCCTACCCTGGGTTTGGGGATCGGATCCGGTCAACCCTGGGCTGTCAGACGCAATCCCGTTGGGATTGGCCGCCGTTGAGATGCCGTTTCGCCCTGCCTGAGTCGTGCCGGATTCCTCGGGGGGTTCGAAGCACAACCCACAGTAAACAGCGAGGAGCCTCATCGAGTTCCACGGTCAGAAACACCCGTCGAAGCTCGGGGGACGTGAGATCAGCGCCTGCCTCTCCCTTCGCAGTCGCCCGTGGACTCAGACGTTTCGATTGAGATGAAACGGGGCGACGCGCTGAATTCCGACTTGCCCGATTCGGTCGCTCACAACGTTGCGTATTCGAGCGACACGGTTCCTGTCTCTTGATAAACTCGATGCTTCGCCAGCTTGAGCTTTGCCAGGCTTGCCGGGTGGGGCAGAAGGGGCAACCCGCCGCCGAGCAGCACCGGGATGATCGCAACCTCGACCCCGTCCACCAGCCCAAGCTCCAGTAGGCTGCGGAAGAGCGAGCCCCCGCCGAACAACCAGATGTCCTTCCCCGGCGTCCCCTTGAGCGCAGCCACGGTCTCCGCCGGTGTGTCAGTCACGATCACATCTGGACAATCGGCCTGACGCAACGTGCGTGAGAAGACGTAGTTCTGCATGCCAGGCATCCCGCCGCCCCCGCCCTGCTGCAAGGTTGCCTCGTATGTCTTTCGGCCCAAGAGCACGGTGTCGAACGCCTCGGCAAGCGCGCGGAAGTCGATTTCCGGATCCATGACGATCCAGTCGATTTCACCGTTGGGGCCTGCAATGTATCCATCTAGGCTCATGGCCACCGAGTAGCGAACCCGCCTCATGAACTCCTCCTTACGTGACGCCCTGCCCGTCTGCCAAGGCTCAATCGTTGCCGCCGATTCGACGGGTGTATGCGCATGTTAGCCCGCAGGGTCATTTGGCCCGGCTACCGCCCGAGACTTCGATGGTCTAGCCTCGACAGCTGAAGCTACCGAGGCATGAGGTCGGGGCCATTTGGACTGGATTCACCCTAGAGGCGGAGGATCTCTTCTTCGGCTGCGCGCCGAATTTCAGGCATGAAGACCGGTCTAGGTGGCGGCGCCTCGAGTGGGCCAGGGAAGAGCTTTGAGAGGGGCGCCAAGTCTGATGGCCGCGTCCGCGAGAGCCTTGCGGGAATGTGAAACGGACCCAGCTGGAACGCAACTGACCCGTGCTGACCACGCGTGCCAGGACTCGAGTGCCATTTCGTGACGACCTGCGCCAGGGTTAGGGAGCTGATTGGCCCGCGGCAACCAGGGTGACGTCACAGTACTCGAAGCGGCCGTCGCGCAGGATGCGTTCCCCCGCCCTCACTGGAAGCGGGTGACGGAAGATCGGGCCGGCATACACACACGTGTGAAACTCGCCGCGCTCCCCGCACGGGTCGACGGAAGCCGGCAACTCGGCCAGAAGCGACGCATCGAACTCGCGGCCCGCAAACTCGGCCCCGAGTTGAGTCGTGTCGACACACGTAAGAATCGCTCGATAGCCGGCGCGTACGAACTGCTGCGCGAGGGCCGGCGTGTCCATCCCCCAGAGCGGAAACACGGGCGTCCAGCCGAGCGGGGGCAGCACGCGCTCGCGATAGGCCCGCACGTCGGCCAAGAAGAGGTCCCCAAAGGCCATGTGCCGCACGTCCGGCCGCTCAAGTCGAAGGTCCGCCAGCGTGGCAGCGAACGCCTCCTCATACGTAGCGTTGGTCGCGGCGGCAGGAATAGTCACCTCGATCAGCGGCAGGCCGAGAGCCGCGACCTGGGCCTCAAGGACGGCGCGGCGGACACCGTGAATGCTGATCCGGTCGTAGTCGCGCGTGATCGTGGTGAGCAACGCCACGACGTCAACGGCCGGATCTGCGCGCAGGGCCGCGAGGGCGAGGCTGCTGTCCTTGCCGCCGCTCCACGCGAGAACCACCGGACGTACGCTCACGAGTAATCCTCCAACGCTCGAGATCTTTCCAGTGCCCCGATCGCTATGGCCACGGCCACGCGCAACGCTGTCAAGCGAGGTGAACTGCGCAGTCTGAAATGCTCGTACCCAATATGTGCCGCGTACGCGCCGCCGCTTACTATCCAAGCCGCCAGTCGCCATGCATGCACGTGGTCGGCGGGCAGAGCGAACAACCTGCCGATTAGGCAGTACACGACGCCGAGAACAAGCGCCCCGCGAACCGATGCTTGACGACGGGATACGTCCATGTGTCTTCCCTCACATTCGGATCAGGCGAGGTCGAAGCGGTCGAGGTTCATCACCTTGTCCCACGCCGCCACGAAGTCCCGCACGAACTTCTCCTTCCCGTCGTCGCACGCGTAGGCTTCGGTGATGGCCCGCAGCTGCGAGTTCGAGCCGAAGACGAGATCGACGCGCGTGCAGGTCCACTTGAGCTCGCCCGTCTTGCGGTCGCGCCCTTCGAACACCTCCCCCGCCTCCGATGTCGGCTTCCACTCCGTGCGCATGTCGAGCAGGCTCACGAAGAAGTCGTTGGTGAGCACCCCGGGATTGGCGGTAAAGACCCCGTGCCTGGAGCCGCCGACGTTGGTCCCCAGCACGCGCATGCCGCCGATGAAGACCGTCATCTCGGGAGCCGTGAGCGTCAGGAGCTGCGCCCTGTCAATCAGCAGCTGCTCCGCGGAGACCGCGAACTCGCCTTTCAGGTAGTTGCGGAAGCCGTCGGCGACCGGCTCGAGCACGGCGAAGGAGACCACATCGGTCTGCTCCTGCGAGGCGTCCATGCGTCCCGGCGAGAAGGGAACCTTCACGTCGATGCCGGCGTTTTTCGCGGCTTGCTCGACGCCTGCGCAACCGGCCAAGACGATCAGGTCGGCCAGCGAAACTCTTCCTCCACCGGACTGCGAAGCGTTGAACTCGCTCTGGATTCCCTCCAGCGCCTTCAGGACCTTCGCCAGTTCGGCCGGCTGGTTGACTTCCCAGTCCTTCTGCGGCGCGAGGCGGATGCGCGCGCCGTTGGCGCCGCCGCGCTTGTCGGAGCCGCGGAAGGTG
>CAYJMZ010000020.1:0-13869 GCA_964370995.1 uncultured Fimbriimonadaceae bacterium
GGCGCAGGTGCGTCTGGCCCGCGCGGTGGCACAGCACGAGGTGTGTGGGACACGCCCCTCGCAGGAGCGGCAACGTCGAGGTGCTGCCGGGGTGGCACAGCGCGCCCTGCCCCTCGATGACCACCAACGCGTCCTCCGCGCACGCGAGCACCTCGCGCTCGATGGCCCCACACGCATAATCCACCCGCACCGCGTCGAGCGGCACTCCGGCCCCCGCAATCACGATGCCGATTTGCCCCGTGGCCACGAAACCCGCGCGCACGCCCCGCTTCCGGGCGGTGCTCCAGATCTCGAGGGCCGCGGACATCTTGCCCACCGCCATGTCCGTGCCGATCAGCAGCACGCGCCTGTTTCGGAGCGCAGCGGCCCTGCAAGCGCCCACGCCCAAGCCCGGCGGCTCGGTGCGGGCATCCCAGATCCACTGCCCTTTTCGGAGCTCCGGGTAGTGTGGCGCCACGAGGTCGTGCAGGCCGCTGACCACGCTCATCCCCACCGCCACGGCTTCGTCGATCGTGGGCCACCACGCAGGCGGCACCAGCCCACCCGGCGGGGCGATCCCCAGCACAAACACCTCGGCCCCCAGCGCGGCCGCTTCGGCTACCGTGCCCACCACCGGACACGCCCGTGGAGTGTCGATCACGTCCTGCACCGCACGTCCCGCATGCAGCGAGTCGATCACGCACGCCACCGGGTTGGGCGAGTAGCGCAGAATCCCAAAACCCATCTTGCCGGGATCGCTGGTGAGGTGCCCCTCCATGTACAGAGCGAGCCGTTGACTGCGATCAAACATCGCGAAGAGAGGCTCCGTGGCCGGGAACGTCGCGCGGCATCACAATCCCGTCGACAAACCCCAACCCCGTGGCGGGGTCTGGATCGAGGTTCAGGTGCGAGTCGAGGTCGATGTGGTCGAACAGCGCCCCGATGGACGCACCCGCCGCGATGGCGATCGACGACTCGCTCATGCACCCGATCATCGTCTTCAAGCCGTGTGCACGAGCCGCCGCGACGATGCGCACGGCCTCGGTGATCCCCCCGCACTTCATCAGCTTCAGGTTCACGCCGTCGACGCATCCCGCCACTCGCGGGACATCCATCGCAAACCGGCAACTCTCGTCGACGAAGATGGGCAGCGCGCGCCCCTGGAACAGCTCGGGCAACTTGTCTTCCGCTCCTTCGACCAGGGGTTGCTCGACGTAGTCCACCCCCCGCTCGGCCAGCCAACGCAGCATCGCCTTCGCGTCCTCGAGCGACCAGCCCCCGTTCGCATCGACCCGCAGCTTCACCCCAAACGGTCGCGCGGCGGTCGCGGCGGCCTCAAAATTCGCCTGATCGGCCGCGATGCCGTCCGGGGAGCCCAACTTGATCTTCAGGCACCGGCCCTTGGACGCCTTGAGGATCTGCGGCACGCGCTCGCGCATGACCTCGGGCGGGTTGATGCCCACCGTCACCGATGTCGCCACGCTCGGCAGCGGCAGGCCAAAGAGCCGGTGCATCGGCTGCTCGCAGCGCTTGGCCCACAAGTCCCACAACGCGACGTCGAGGGCCGCCATCGCCGGGGGGTCGATCTCCGCCTCGCGCATCCGATCCCACACCTCGTGGATCGACCCCTCGTGGGACCCGCCTGCGACGAACTTCTCCAACTGCGCCTGCCCGCGTTCTGCGGTCCAGGCCGAGCCGGTCGCCGGGGACAGCTCGCCCACCCCGATATGCCCGGTCGGCCCCTGGACGGACACGAACAGGTTCTCCGAAAACCCCATGGTGCCCCGGCTAATGGCGAGCGGAAACAGCTTCTTGAGTTCGAGACGGCGGAAAGTGACCTTCACGCGGATAAGCGTACCGCTCCCTTCGAGGGATCGGGGATCCGGGATCGGGAATCGGGCCGGATTGGCGACCACCTACCGCATCAGGGTCGCGAGCTCGTCGGCGTACTTCTCTTTGACGGCCTTGCGCTTGACCTTCAGCGTGGGGGTGAGTTCGCCGCCCTCCATCGAGAACGTCGCGGCGATCAGCGCGTGCCTCTTGACCATCTCGAATCCCGCCAGGGTCTTGTTGACCTTGTCGATTTCGGCCTTCAGCAGAGCCTTCACCGCGTCCAACTGGATCATCTGCTCGGGGGCCGCGGGGGCGACGCCATGCTCGGATGCGACCTTCGTGAGCACCTCGAAGTTGGGGATGATCAGGGCGCACACGCACTCCATGCCGTCGCCGAACAGCACCGCTTCGGCGATGAGCGGACTCTCCTTGAGCCGGTTCTCGATCGGCTGAGGCGCGACGTTCTTGCCGTTGCCCAGCACGAGGATGTCCTTCTTTCGGTCCGTGATCTTCAGACACGGCCCCTCGAACGCGCCGATGTCGCCCGTGTGGAACCAGCCCTCGTCGTCGATCGCGGCCTTGGTCTCTTCGGGCAGGTTGTAGTAACCCACGAGGCGCGTCTTGCCGCGGATCAGGATCTCCCCATCCGCGGCAATCTTCACCTCGACGCCGGGCAGGGGACGGCCGACCGTGGCCGGGTGGTTGTCGTCCGGGTGGTTGAGACAACTCGCCGCCGTCGTCTCGGTGAGCCCGTACCCCTGCAGCATCGGCATGCCGAACGCCAGGAAGAACTCCGACACGTGCGTGGGAAGCGCCGCCCCACCGGACACGAAGAAGCGCAGCTCGCCACCCGCCAACTCGCGCACCTTCGCACCCACGATCTTGTCCATCAGCCCTGCCAGGGGGGCCACCTGCCCTCGCTGGCGGCGCACCAACTGCTCCATTCCTAACTCGAACAACCGACGACGGAGGGGAGACGCTTTCGAGGCTCCCTCGATCACCTTGTCCCGGATCGACTCGAGGAACCGCGGCACGCACAGCATCACCGTGGGCTTGACGACCTTCATGTCCGACGCGAGCGAGCGCAGACTGCCCGCAAACGCGATGCACGCCCCCGTGGAGATCGGCAACACCTGTCCGCCCACACGCTCGTACACGTGCGACATCGGCAGGAAAGACAGGAAGCGGTCCGTCTCCACGATGGGCAGGGTGAGCACGACCGCCTCCATCAGCTCGGTGAAGGCCTCGTGGGCGAGCATCGCACCCTTCGGGACGCCCGTCGTGCCGCTCGTGTAGATGATCGTGGCGAGATCCGTGGGTTTCGTGGCGTCGATCGACGCGTTCCACGCCTCAATCGTTAGGGTTCCTAATGATCTCTTGGCCCGCTCGTCCAGGGAGTCCCCGGCGCCTTTGAGCAACACGACCTCCACGCCGTCCATGCCCTCGGCCTTGGCGGCCTGCTCGGGCGACCCGGCGACCAACAGCTTCGCCCCCGAGTCGCGCACAAGAAACTGAGACTGGTCCGCGGGCAACGTTGGATAGATCGGCACCACGATGGCGCCGAGGGTCTGGCACGCCCAGTCCGTGAACGCCCACTCGCACGCGTTCTCGCTCTGGATCGCGACGCGGTCTCCACGCCCGATGTCGAGGGCCTGGAGCGCCGCGGCATACCCGCGCACGCGTTCCGACAGCTCCGCGTACGTGATGGGCGAAAACCCACCCTTGCCCGGTACCAGCATCGCCGTTCGGTCGGCCCAGCGCGCGCACGATGCGCGGAACAAATCCCCCAAACACTTCGCAGCCATCACTCGCCTTACCCCGGCAATCCGGGTTGCGACCATTGTAAACGATCCGACCCCTTCGTAGATGCGATCGTCCCGATTGTCGGTCAGCGCGGGAACACAGGCTGGGAGCCTGTGCTACGGGGGACGGTACGCTGAAGCCCCATGGCGGATCGGCTGCTGCTGTACGACGGGGTGTGCGCGCTGTGCAACCGCGTGGTTCGGCACGTGCTCCAGCGGGACCGGGCCAAGCGCTACCAATTCGCCCCGCTGCAAGGCGAACCCGCCCGAGCCCGGCTCCGCGCCCATGGCCTCGATCCCGATGCGCTGGACACGTTCGTGCTCGTCCTCGAACCCGACACGCCGCGCGAGAGGGTGATGACCCGCGGGCGCGCCGGCCTGCAGGTGCTGGTCGAGATGGGCGGCGTATACGCGCTCGCCAGAGTGCTCGCCGCGCTCCCGACACGCGTGCTCGATTGGGCCTACAACCGCATCGCACTCAAACGGTACAAGACGTTCGGCAAGTTCGACGTGTGCCCGGTACCGCCCGCGGAGCACCGGGACCGCTTCGTGGACGGATGAGGCTCCGTGCCATTGCACCCAGCCCTGCAGACACGACAGCCTCCACAGCGGGGCTGCGGAGGCATGGGAACGGGCCGGAATCGTCGTGCGCCGCGAAACCGACGTCAGCTCAAAGCGCGCCTCTTTGCTTCACGTCGAAGTAGTACGAGACCAGCGCGGACGCCAAGTCCCCAGGCTCGGCGTCGAGCGCGTGCATGCCCCGCACGGACAGCAGGGACCCCGCGAGGCGACGCTCGCTGTCCAACTGCTGGGCCGCGGCGCGCGTGTACAGGTCCCTCGGCCGCTCCAGGGGCGTGGCGACCAGAGCGCCCAAACGCGGGTCCGCCACGCGCGCAACCAGCGCGAGGTGCCGCCCCGCAAGGGGTCCCATCGCCGCCACCAGCGCGTGGGCCTGCTCCTCGTCCTCGACGTCGGTGAAGCACACAAGGAGCGAGCGCCGCTTCCAGCGCGCCGCCAGGTACCCGAACGCGCCCGCCGCGTCGCTCTCGACCGGCTCGGCCACGAGGTCGTGTACCGCCTCGATGATCGTCCCCTGGGCCCCTCGCCCCTTGTGCGGCGGCACGTATCGCCGCACGGTGTCCGCGTACACGAGAACACCCACCGCGTCCCCCGCATGCACCGCGGCCCGCGCGAGCATCAGCAGGGCGTCGAGCACATGGTCCAGCTTGCGCACGCCTTCGACCTCCGCAAGCATCCGCCTGCCGACGTCGATGCACACGATCACGGCCTGATTGCGCTCGTGCTCGAAGTTCCGCACCACCAACCGCCCGCGCCGCGCGGTGGCCTTCCAGTCGATCTTGCGGAAGTCGTCGCCCTCGGCGTACTCGCGAAGGGACTCGAACTCGGTGCCCAGCCCGCGCATGCGGCTGCGGCGGATGCCCATCTGGCGGAGCAGACCCTTCTGCCGAAGGAGATCGAACTCGCGCAGCGCCAGAACGTTGGGATAGACCCGGACCCCCTCCGTGTTCGCCACCTCGCGGACCACCTCCACGAGTCCCAACGGCCGCGCGAGACGCACGTACGCGCCGCGAAACGACGTCGACCCGCGCTCTTTTGGCGTCACGGTGTATGTGAACTCCTTCGACGCGCCCGCCGCGAGCCGGAACGGAAACTCCCTGCCCGAGGACGAGAACCCATCCGGGCACTCGTCGCGCAGGACGCCCACGATCTCTTCGGCACCGTCGTTGCGCACCCGCAACTCGATGCGGTTCGGCACGCGCACCGAGAGCACCGGATCGAAGCGCCTCTGCACGAGCAGGCACTCTGCCTTCGGGCCCATCCGCGCGCTGATCCAGGCCACCCCAACGAGAAGAACGTTGTACAAAACCGAAAGCCAACCTGCCCCGACCTCCGCGCACAGCGCCGCGAGGGGAATGCCCAGACCAACCATCATCCAAAAACGCGTTGTGGGAATCAAACTGCTGTCACCCCGAAGGTAGCATCCCCCGCACAAGGGCCATGACACACGAGTTTGCCATCCTCAGCCCCGAAAAGACCATCCTCACGTTCCAACTCGCCGGACTTGGAAGCCGCATTGCCGCGCACCTCCTCGACGTCCTCTTGGTGTTCGTCGCCTTGTTCGGCGCGTCGACGCTGCTCACCTTTCTTGCCCTCGTCGAACCCGGCGTCGCGATTGCCCTGATTTCCGTCGTTTTCGCCTTGGGCCCATTCGCGTACTTCATCCTGATGGAGGGCCTGTGGAACGGACAGACCCTCGGCAAGAAGGCCGCGGGCATTCGCGTGCGCCTTGCGGACGGCACGCCGGTCACCTTCGCGGCCGCGCTCGGCAGAAACCTGCTGCGCCCCGCCGATCTTTTCCCCGGCCCCTACTTTGTGGGCCTCCTCGCGGTGTTCACGAACCCCCGTTCCCAGCGCCTGGGCGACCTCGTCGCGGGCACCATCGTGGTCCACGAAGGGAAGCTCCCGCCGTTCTTTGCCTCGGCCCCCCACAAGGTCGGCATCCACCCCCTTGAGGCCCATGTCGGCGACCTTCGCGGCATGACGCGCGAGGAGTACGTCGCGCTCAAACGCTTCTGCGATCGGTTCCCCGAACTCTCGACCGCCGTGCAGCACACGCTCATCCAAGAGGTCTGGCTTCCCCTGGCAATCCGGCGGTCGGTGCCCCCCATGCCGAACGTCCACCCGATCTATCTCGCCGAGGCCGTGGTCATGCGCTACGGCAGAATCCATGGACTGCTGTAAAACCCTCCGGGAACAGGTCCGGAAAACCCAATATCCATCGGTTCCTTGGAAAACTTAGGCGCTCAAACTTGGACACAACTGTCGTTTTCCCCGGCGTTATCCACTTATAGGGAAAAGTCCTATCGGCATGTTCTGAACCTGGCTGTGCGCTTCGAACGTGTACGTTGTCCTACCGCCGAATGCGTTTTCCCCAAGAATGACCTTGCTCAAGAAGAACAGTATTCTCTCTCATTAAGGTGTTCCCGGATAAGAACGAGGGGTGTGGGTTCGGCGTTCGACGCGTTTGTTTGGACGCGTTTCGAAACTACATCTCGCTGGACGTCGAGTTGGCCAGTGGGTTCAATGTGCTCGCCGGCGCAAACGCCCAGGGCAAGACGAATTTTCTCGAAGCCCTTCACTTGGTGGCCACCACCCGGCTGCTTCGCGGAATGCGCGACGCCGAGGCAATCCTCGACGGGGGCGAGCACGCGTCGGTAAGGGTTGAATTGGCGGGGGGGCGCACCAACCTTGAGGTACAGCTGACCCGGGGTGTGCGCAAGCGGGCCTTGATCAACGGGGTAGGCGTGCCGAGGGCGGCGGACTTGCTCGGCCGGCTTCCGTGCGTGTCGCTTACGGTGCTCGATCTGCCCATCGTGCACGGTGAGCCCTCGGGGCGGCGCCTGTTCCTCGACCTCGAACTCAGCCAGTTGTTTCCGGCGTACTTGCGGCATCTCACGCTGTACAAGCGGGCGCTGGAACAACGGAACGCGTTGGTTCGAGCCGCACGTGAACGGATGGTGGGGGCCGACGAGTACGAGCCGTGGGAGTTGCCCCTGGCCGAGCACGGAGTCGCGTTGAGGGAGGCGAGAGAGCGGTACGTCGAACGGGTGGTGCCCCACGCGGTGGAGGTGCACGCCGCCATGGGCCACGGCGAAGGGCTCTCCCTGCGCTACACACCGCGGGACACGGCCATCGGCGCCCAATCGCTCGCCGAGGCACTTGAGCGGAGCCGTGCGGTCGATATCGTTCGTGGCGGCACAAGCGTCGGACCGCACCGTGACGACCTGACGATCGAGATCGCGGGCCGCGACGCCCGGCTGTTCGGCTCGCAGGGGCAGCAGCGAACGGCTGTGGTTGCCCTGAAGATGGCGACGCTCGAGGTGGCGCGCAGCGAGTTGGGCTCACCGCCGCTCCTTCTTCTCGACGACATCCTATCCGACCTCGACGAGTCCCGCCGCGCGAAGTTGGTGGAGCGCGCCCTCGAACGTGCCGGCCAGGCCGTGCTTACATGCACCGAAGCCTCCGCCGCCGGCCCGATGATTCTGGAGCGCGCAGCGGTGTTCGAGGTCGTCGCAGGCACCCTCACGCGGGCTCCAGGGTGAGGGTGTTATGTGCAGGCTGGCTACCCTCCCCCGCGGCGGATGCGGAGGGGGTCGGCGGGTTGTTTGGGCTGCGTTACCGGGTGGCGCTTGAGGTCGGCGAGCAGCCACTCGACGGTCTTGTCCAGTTGCGGGTCGGTGCCGCTCGCGAAGGCGTTGGGGTCGCTGGGCACGTCGACGTCCGGGGAGACGCCGGGACCCTCGATGGCCCACCCGTCCTTGGGCGTCCACATCCCATAGTTGGGCACGGACACCGCGCCGCCGTCCGCAAGGGGCCAGCCCGGGTCCGATCCGATTTCCCCTCCGTAGGTGCGACGCCCGATGATCGGCCCCAGCCCGAGGTCGCGGAAGCGGTGCGGAAACTCCTCGCCGCACGACACGTTGAACTCGTTTGTGACGCAAGCCATCGGCCCGAGGAAGTAGTCCCCGCTGCGCGTCCACGACGCCGAACTTGCGCGAATATTGAAGAAGCCCGTGAGTTTTTCCTCCAGGATCCGGTTGATGAAGTTCTGCGTGTAGCCCCCGTTGTTGAAGCGCGTGTCGATCACCAGCGCCTCCTTGTTGCGCTGCGGATAGAATTGGCGGATGAAGTCCTGGAGGTCCCCACCCCCCATCGCCGCGAGATACACGTAGCCGACCTTCCCGCCCGACGCCTTCTCCACGTAGCGGCGGTTCTGTTCGACCCACTCCAACCGGCGTATGCGCATCTCGTTGCCGATCGGCTTCACGTACACCGTGCGCGCCCCCTCGAGCGTGGGTTTGTCGTTCAGCACCACCGACACGATCTGCCCCGCGCGGCCCACCAGAACGGAGCGGTAGTCCGCCTGTGCGTCCAGAGGCTGCCCGGCCACGCAAAGAAGGAATTCACCCTCGCGCGCGCCAATCCCGGCGGCGGCCAGCGGCGAGCGCTCATCCTCGCGCAGACCATCGCCCCGAAACACCTTGGCGATCCGCAGCTTCCCTGAAGGGTCGGGCTCGGTGTCGATGCCGAGGAACCCGCCCGCCGCCGGCTTGATGAGACCGCGCTCGTCGCCGGGGCGCAGATACTCGTGCGACGAGCCCAGCTCCGACTGCAGCCAGCGGATCAGGATGTCGAGCTCGTCGCGGCTTCGCAGCGAGTCGAGGTACACGGCGTACTTCTTCCCGATCGCGGGCCAGTCCACCCCGTTCATGTTCGCGACGTAGAAGTAGTCCCGCAGCAGGCGCCACGCGTCCCAATACATCTGCCGCCACTCGGTCGCCGGGTCGATGAGCAGCGTGAGCCCGTTGGTTTTCAGGGCGCCCGTCGTGGTCGGCACGTCCTTCGCCGCGACATCGACCACCCGGTTTTCGACCAGCAGCTTCTTGCCGTCCGCGCTCACGGCGAACCCCTTGCCGGACGTCACCGTGGAGGGCGTCTTGGCCCCGATGTCGTACGATGAAACCGACTCGTCGTCGGCGAACAGCACCTTCGTTCCGACCATGGCGACCTGCTTGTACTTCCCCGCCTTGATCGGCAGCATCACCGTGCGCTCATAAAGCCCGTCGAAGTCGATGGAGACCTTGACCTCCTTCTTTTCGCCCTTCTCTTCGGGCTTGTCGGTGCCCTC
The DNA here is from genome assembly GCA_964370995.1 of uncultured Fimbriimonadaceae bacterium. Lineage (GTDB taxonomy): Bacteria > Armatimonadota > Fimbriimonadia > Fimbriimonadales > Fimbriimonadaceae > JAMLGR01. The sequence continues at coordinate 9,325 of CAYJMZ010000020.1, forward strand.
CGTGGGGTCCTTCAGCGCCAGAGGGTTCGGCTCTTTTGCGGAGAGCAGCAGCAGCGCGACCTGCGTGGCGGGCCCGGTGTTCATCTGGTTGAGGATGCCGTCGTCCTCGGCCGCAAACGTGCGTCGGGACAGGAACGCGAGGTACTTGCCGTCGGAGCTGAACGCGGGCGACGTGTCGTAGGCCAGGGGGTGGCTCAGCACCGTGGTCTTCCCGCTCTCGATTTCGTAAAGGACGAGGCTCGTTTGGTTGGAGACCGGGTCGGTCTGCGTCAGGGCGACCCACTTGGAATCCGGTGAGAACGAGGCGGGCGTGGCGATCCAGCTCAGGATCTCTTGGCGCACGAGACGGTCCTTCCCCGTGGCGGCGTCCACAAGGCGGAATCGCATCTCGCTGTCGTAGAGCAGAATCCACTTCGAGTCGGGGCTCCACTGGTAATCCACGAGTTGGCGTTTCGCGTCCGTGGTTAGCGCCCGCTCGCCCGTGCCGTCGAGGTTGGCGACCACGAGCTGCTGCTCGCCGGACGCGTCGCTGGTGTACGCAAGGGACTTGCCGTCCGGGCTGGGCCTTGGCCGTCGGAGTCGGGCGCCGGGGGTGCTCTTCCACACGCGCGCCTCGCCGTCGCCGACGGGCAGGTCGAGGATCTGGCCCCGTGCCTCGGCGTACACGCGTTTGCCGGTGGGGCTGAGGGTGTACGCGCCGAGGTGGGGGTCGGGGCTCGTCCGGAACGGCAGCATGTGCATGCGATCGCTCACAAGTCGGAACGGCAGGGGCGTGATGGCGCCGGTCGCGGGGTCGGCCATCTCGATGCCGCGGCCGCGTTCGTACACCACGTGAGTTGCATCGCCGGCGAGTTCGCGGATTTCGACGTCGCTGGGGCCCCCGAGGGTCTTGGGTTGGCCGCCCGCGATCGGCGCGGCCATCAGCCGGAACACGCCGTCGCGCTCGTTTGCGAACACCGCGTTGCCGCCCGCGGCCACGGGGTACTCGTTCGTGCCCTCGACGCGGGTGATCTGCTTGAAGCGCTTGGCGGCCAGATCGCCGCTCCACACCTGGTTCTGCATGCCGCCCTTGTAGTGGAACCACGAATCGGAGGCGCGGTAGAACCGGGTGAACAAGAGTTGGCCGCCGGGCGCGTAATCCGCGTGCGAGGCGAATTCGATGGGCAGCTTGGTTTCGGGACCGCCGTCTGCGGGCACCTGGTACAGCCCGAAACTGCGGGGCAGGTTGCGGGCGCGGATGAGCACGGACTTGCCGTTGGGAGTCCACCCCTGCACCAGCGCGTAGTCGTGGCGGTAGGTGATGCGCTTGGGAACGCCGCCGGCGGTGGGCATCACGTACGCCTCGCGCACGCCGTCGTACTCGGCCGTGAACGCGATTTTGGCGCCGTCGGGCGAGAACCGCGCGTCCATTTCGGCGCCCTCGTGGCGGGTGAGGCGGACCGCTTCGAGCGTCGAGGCCGAGCCGAGCCAAAGGTCGCCCTCGCAGGTGAACACCACGCGGTCGCCGTGGATGTCGGGCATGCGCAGGAACGGTGCATCGTCGAGGAACAGGGGGAGGAGCAGCGCGCAGAGCATGTTGATGAGCATACGCGTTTGGAATTCACTGACGTGGTTTTGGGTTCAAACGGGCCTTCGTAGCCGATTGTCGGTCCGTCCGGAACACAGGCTGGGAGCCTATGCTACGTAGCCGCGATCGTCCCGATTGTCGGTCGGTCTGCGCCAGCTGGGAACTCGGAAGGACCCTTGGGAAGGGCGTCGAAATGGGGACAAAAGGCATTTCTTCGATTGGTGTGGGAAAGCACGTGGGGAGGGTGTCGGTACGATCACGACCATGCGAGCGTTGCGCGACGTGTTGGGTGGAGCTTTGGGGCGGGCGGACGTTCTGCGTGCGGCCCGCGCGCACCGTGTGTTGCGCCGGTGGCCCGAGGTGGTTGGTGGGGCGCTGGCGGCGCGTTCGTGGCCGGATCGTTACGAGCGCGGCACGGTGTGGGTCGCAGTGGAGGGTTCTGCATGGGCGAGCGAGTTGCGCATGATGAAGGGGCGGATCCTGGAGCGGCTCGCGGAGCTTGCGGGCGAGCAGAACCTGTTCGAGGACCTGCGATTCGGAGATCGGGCCCCGCGGGAGGGGTTGGCCGCCGTGGAAGAGCCTCCTGCCGCGGGGCCCCCGGTCGAGAGGCCGGGGCTCGCGGGCCTGAGCATCGCCGAAATCGCAGCGCTGCGGCTGCGGCAGTGGGAGGATGAGGACCGAACTTGAGGCGCGTCCGCTCCTCGTGCTGTTCGCGGGCCTCGTTGCGGGTCTGACGACGCCCGTAAGCGCGTGGGGGCCGCTGCTTTTCCTCGGGGTTCTCGTGGCCGTTCGGCCCTGGAGCGCGAAGCGTCTCGCGGCCGGGGCGTGTCTTGTGGGGCTCGTGCTCGCCCCTCGTTCGACTCCTGTCCCGGTGTTGGAGCGCGCCTACTTCCAGGGCGATGTCGTGGTGGCGTCGGTGCCGAGGCTGTTTCCCGACGGCACCGCGTGCGAGGTCGAGACGGGTGGCTTGCGGTACGCGCTGTGGATGAACGGGGCGCCCGGAATCTCGCTGGGCGACCGGCTCGCGCTTCGCGGCGTTGTGCGTCCCCTTCCCGACGGCTCGGACGCGTACTGGGGTGGCCACGGCGTCAGCGGACGGCTCCAGGCGGGTTCGTGGAAGAGGACCGCCTCGGCGACGGGCCTGTTCGCGTGGGGCGTGGCCTGGCGCCAGGCGTTCGTGACGCTCTGCGCGGACACTTTAGCGCCCGAGGCTGCGCGGATCGTGGACGCCGTGTGCTTCAACGTGGATGGGGCGTTGGATGGGGACACCCGCATGGCACTCCAGCGCTCGGGAACCACGCACATCGTGTCGGCGTCCGGGCTGCACGTGCTGATCTTCGCGCTGTTCATTCAGGCGTTGCTTTTGGCGTTGCCCGTGCCGCGGTGGGCCCAGATGGTGCTGCTCATGCTGGTGTTGCTGCTGTACGCGGCGGCGACCGGATTCCGTCCGCCGGTGGTGCGCGCGGTGGCGATGGCCGGGGTGTATGCGGCCGCGTACGGGTTTCGGCGGGAACCCGATGCACTGTCCGCGCTCGCCCTGGCGGGCACGGTGTACCTGGTCGTGTCTCCGCGATCGGTGTTGGACGTCGGATTCCAGCTGTCGTTCGCCACGGTGGCGGGCCTGGCGCTGTTCATGCGCCCCCGTGCGCCGGCGCGCGGGCTTTGGCGCAAGGGGTGGGGCGCGGTCGCCGACGTCGCGCGCGTGAGTTTCGTTGCAACGCTGGTGTCCGGGCCCCTGGTCGCCCAGACGTTTGGGATCGTGTCTCTCGCGGCGATTCCGGCCAACGTGCTGATCGCCTTCGCGCTGCCCCCGCTCATGGGGGGGGCGATGGCTTCCCTGGGACTGTCCTCGGTGTTCCCGGGCTTGGCAGCCGGGATCATGGCGCTGGTCGTCCAGCCCTTGGCGGGTTGGCTGTTGTGGGTGGTGGAGACCGTGGGAAGCTGGCCGGGCTCGGCGGTGGAAGTGCCCCCGTTGGCCACGGGCTGGCTCGTGCTGTACTACGGGTGCTGGGCGCTGGCGTGGCGCCGCATGCCGAGGCCGTCGGTGTCGAGGCCGTGAGGCACCTGCTGATCTTGGCCGCAGCCCTTGGGTTGGGCGTGTGGCGGGGCTGGACGCAGCCGCCTCCCGCGTCGTGCCTCACGTTCCTCGCGGTTGGCCAGGGCGACTGTGTGGTGTTGCAGCACGCCGGACACACGCTGCTCGTCGACGCCGCACCCGCAACGGACACGTTCGACGCGGGAAGGCGAATCGCGCGCCCCGGCCTTGAGGCGTTGGGCGTGGAGACCCTCGACCTCGTCCTGATCACCCACCCCGACGCCGACCACATCGGAGGCCTACCGTCCCTCGCCCGCGTATTCGCCATCGGATGTGTGGTGGCCTCGGATCGCTTCCGAGACCACCCCGACCTCCTGCGCGTGCTCGGCGAGGCCGGAATCGACCCCGAAGAGGTGCTGTGGCTCTCCGGCCCCACCCGCATCGCGTTCGATGGCCTGGTCGCGCGCGTCGACCCTCCCCGAATCACGCCGGGAACGGAGGACAACCAGGGGTCTTTATTCATTCACCTAACGAATGGATATGCCTCTGCGACGCTCTCTGGGGACGCGGGTGTGCAAACCGAGGCGATCGAGCTCGCCAGTGGTCAGGACTGGCGCGCGCAGCTCCTGATGGCGGGCCACCACGGGAGTTCCACGTCCTCGTCGGACGCGTGGTTGGACGCCGTGGGCGCCTCGGAGGCGGTGATCAGCTGCGGCAGGGACAATCGGTACGGCCACCCGCACCCGCAGGTTCTCGCCCGCCTACGTGCGAAGAGTCGGCACGTGTACCAGACGGCGTTGGAGGGCACGATCAGGTTCTCATTCACCAAGCGCGGGGCCCAGTTGCTGCGCTGACATGGGAAAGCGCCAGGCTCTCGCATAGTGGCGCGGACGTCCCCGTCTGCGATGACCCGGCCACTCGTATATGGGAGGCTGATCGGGGC
>CAYJMZ010000020.1:13879-18005 GCA_964370995.1 uncultured Fimbriimonadaceae bacterium
GCAGCTATGTGCGGCTGGCGGGGGGGGGGGTGTGGTGGGTCGCCCGCCCCCCCCCCCCCCCCCCCCCCCCACTACGCAAGAGCCTGGCGGTTCCACCCGAGATCAGGCAACTCGTGTTGTTAAGCTTGACGGAGCCCTAGTGGGACAACACCGCTTTCCGCGCATCGAGTTTCACCAGCCGTTCGCGAAGTTCGGCTGCCTGCTCGCGCTCGCGTTCCACGACCTCGGGCTTGGCGCGTCCCACGAACTGGGGGTTTGCGAGCCTGTTCTCTAATTTGCCGAGTTCGGAAGCAGCCCTGGCCCGGTCCTTTTCGAGGCGCGCAAGTTCCTTGGGGATGTCCACGAGGCCGGCGATAAGAAGGTAGATCTCCACCCCCTCCACCGTCGCCGCCAGGGTCTTGTCCGGCTCGGGGGGCATTCCGAGAATCAGGTTTTGCACCCACGCCTGGCTTTGGATGATCGCCTCGCCTCCCCGCAGGTCACCGGCCACATAGGCCGTTGGGATCACCTTCATCGCAGGCAGGTCGATTTCGGCTCGAAGGGCTCGGAGGGCGCGTGTCACTTCGAAGGCGCGCTCAACGTCCGCTTCCGCCCCCGGGTCGAGAAACTCTTTGGGCAGACACGGCCAGGAGGAACCCATCAGGAACGGGGCCTTGTCGGGCAGGGGGAGGTGGCTGTACACCTCTTCGGTTACGAACGGCATGAGGGGGTGGAGCATGGTGACGAACGCCTCGATGCACGTGAGCAGCACCCACTGCGGCGCTTGCGCTTCGTCGGGATTCGTCAGACGCGTCTTCGTGACCTCGATGTACCAATCGCACAGCTCTGACCACCAAAACTTATACAAAACCTGCGCCACTACTTGGAGGTCGAACTGCTCGTACGCCTCGCGAACGGCGTGCTCGGTTGCGTGGAGTCGCGAAAGGATCCACCGATCCGCCGGGGCGAGGGGGCCCGGCTCGCCCGGTTTGCCGTCGGGGGTGTTCATCAGAACGAAGCGCGTCGCGTTCCAGATCTTGTTGCAGAAGTTGCGGGCGTCCTCGGTCTTCTTCTCGCTGTACCGGATGTCCTGGTTGGAGCCCGTCTGGCTGAGCAACGTGAAGCGCAGGGCGTCGGCGCCCACGGATTCGATCACGCCGATGGGGTCCACGCCCGTGCCGAGGCTCTTGCTCATGCGGCGACCGTCCTCGGTCAGCACCGTCGCGAAGATGAACACGTCGTGAAAGGGCACGGTGCCGAGGATGTCGAGGCTCATCATGGACATCCGGGCGACCCACAGGTTGATGATGTTGCGATCGGTGAGCAGCGTGTTCGTCGGGAACCGCGTGGCGAGGTCGGTGGTTTCCTCGGGCCAACCCAAGACCGCGAAGGGCCACAGGCCGCTGCTGAACCACGTGTCGAGCACGTCGTCGTCTTGCCGCACGATGGTGGCCTCGCCCGCCTTTCGTTGCGCGTCGTCCCAACTCAGCGCCGCATACGCGTTGCCATCGGCACTGTAGTACACGGGGATTCGGTGCCCCCACCAGAGCTGGCGGCTTAGCGTCCACTCGCGAATGTTCTCCAGCCACTCGACGAAGATCCGGTCGTAGCGCTCGGGCGTGAAGCGGATCGCGCCCCGTTCCATCGCTTGGAGCACGGGCTTGGCGAGCTCAACCTGGTCTGCGAACCACTGCTCGCTGAGCAAGGGCTCGATGGGCTCTCCGCTTCGCTCGCCTACCACGATGGCGACCTCGTGGTCGTCCACACGCTCGAGGAACCCCCCTTGTTCAAGGTCTGCCACGATCCGCTTGCGGGCCTCGAAGCGATCCAGCCCCGCGTAGGGCCCTCCCTCCGCGGTGATGCGCGCGCGCGCGTCGAGCACCACGGGCATCGGCAAGTTGTGCCGCTGACCGACCGCGTAGTCGTTCGCGTCGTGCGCGGGGGTGATCTTCACCGCCCCGCTGCCGAACTCGGGGTCGGGATAGATGTCCGCGATGAGCGGAATCCGGCGGTTCACGAGGGGCAGCACCAACTCCTGGCCGACGCGCCCTTTGTAGCGGACGTCGGAGGGGTGGACGGCCACCGCAACGTCGGCAAGCATCGTCTCCGGGCGCGTGGTGGCAATCGTGATGTGTCCGCTGCCGTCGGCGTAGGGGTACCGGATGTAGTAGAGCTTTCCCCGCACGATCCGGCGCTCGGTCTCGATGTCGGACACGTTCGTTTGTAGCAGGGGGTCCCAGTTGACCACGCGCTTGCCACGAAAGATCAGGCCGCGGTCGAACCAGTCGATGAACACCTTCAGCACCGCCTCGGCGTACGCGTCGTCCAGGGTGAATCGGAGGCGCGTCCAGTCGAACGCACACCCAAGGCGCCGCAGTTGGGACAAGATGGTGTCGCCGCTCTGCTTGCGCCACTCCCACACACGCTGAATGAAGGCGTCGCGGCCGATCTGCGCGCCGCTGGTGCCTTGCTTGCGCAGCTGCTTCTCCACCACGCTTTGGGTGGCGATGCCGGCATGATCTTGACCGGGGACGATGAGCACGCTGTCACCCTGCAACCTGCGAAAGCGCCCCAGAACGTCCTGGATCGGGTAGCACAACGCGTGGCCCATGTGAAGCGAGCCGGTGATGTTGGGGGGAGGAATGGCGACCGTGAAGCGGGGCTTCGCAGGGTCGGGGTCGGGGGCGAACAGTCCGGCGTGCTCCCACGCGGCGTACCACTTCTGTTCGACGTCGGTCGCGTCGTAACGCGGAGAAAGCGTGCTTGAATCCATGTTTCAACCTCCTTTCCTGTCGTGAAAGGCGGCTGCAGGTTACCCGGGTCGCGTGTTTCACGTGAAACATGGGTGGGGAGAGTGTTGAGTGTTGAGTGTTGGGTCCGGCCCCCCTTAAAACTCAACACTCAACACTTAACACTTGATTCAAACAATTGCCGCACCACGTCCTCGATGGCGATCTCCTCGATGCCGACGTCTACGACGGGCAGGCTCTTGAGCACTCCCGCCGTGATTTTGGGGGTGTCGATGCGTGGCACTTCGAGGGTGGCGGTGATGCCATCACACTCGAGCACGGTGCCGAAGCGCGCGAGGTCTTCGGGTTCGACGGGGGAACCGAACACGAGTCGAAGCCGGCGCTTGTCGGAAAAGCGGTCTGCCAGGGTGCGTAGGGTGCCGTCGAAGGCGAGCTTTCCATGGTCGATCACGACCACCCGCTCGCACAACTGCTGCACGTCTTGCATGTAGTGGCTGGTGAGCAGAATCGTCGAGCCGTCTTGCTCGTGGAGCTCCTTCAGGAAGTCGCGGATGCGTTTTTGGCTCACCACGTCGAGGCCGATGGTGGGCTCGTCGAGGAACACGACCTCCGGGGTGTGCAGCAGGGCGGCGACGAGTTCGCACTTCATGCGCTCGCCGAGGCTGAGTTTGCGAACCTGCGTGTGGAGCTTGTCACCGAGGGACATCTCCTCGACAAGGCGCGCAAGGCGGGTCTGGTACCGGGCGTCGTCGACTTCGTACAGCTCCTTGAGCACCTGGAAGCTCTCCCAGGCCGGGAGGTCCCACCAAAGCTGCATCTTGTTGCCCATCACGAGCGCAAGGCGGCGCAGCATCTCGGGGTTGCGGTCGGAGGGTCGATACCCCAGCACCTCCGCGCGACCGGATGTGGGTTGAAGGATGCCCGTCAGCATCTTCAGCGTGGTGGTCTTGCCGGCACCGTTGGGGCCGAGGAAGCCGACCATCTCGCCGCGTGCCACCGAGAAGCTCACGTCGCAAACCGCATGCACGTCCACACGCTCGCGAGACACCAGGCTGCGCAGCGCCCCGCCGACCCCGGGGGTCTTCTTATGCGTCACGTAGGTTTTCGACAGGTGATCGACGAGCACCGCAGGCATAGAGCATCCTACCCGCAAAGAGAGGAAAGTGTGCAAATAGTACAATAAAGCTGAAACTCGGCTCCCGATCTCCCCAACGTGGCTTCCGCGTCTCGCAGATTCCCTCTGGCATCTTCCCCCCCCTCCCCCATAGGCGTTAAAATAGGCGAGATTTGTGCGCCCTGGGGTGGCCAGACGGTGCCGCAAGTGTCCCCCTCTCCCCGGGGCTGTCCGACGCAGGGACATCATATCCAGGCGCGCAAGAACATGGTATCCACCCACT
>CAYJMZ010000021.1:0-17975 GCA_964370995.1 uncultured Fimbriimonadaceae bacterium
GTCATCGTGATGCCGTTCCGCCCCGTCTGAGTCGTGCCGAATTCCTCGGGGCGTAGGTACCTCAGCCCACAATAACCAGCGAGGAGCCTTCTCCCGACTCCCTGCAACACCCTGCCCCCCTCCCTTCCGAGAAACGGCCCCAACACCGGGTTTTTTGAGCCCATTTGCGCAAATCCCCGCGGAATTGGAAACAATATTGCGACTTCATGCGCCAATGAAAGAATGCCCTGGCTCGAAGGGGCATTTCCACTTGGAGGATCTCGTTGAAAAAACTTCTTGTTCTCGCCGCGGCTGCAGCTGCGGTTTCGTCGTTTGCCCAGGTCAATTTCACCGGGGCCACCTACTTTCAGGACTTCAATTCGCTCTCGGCGACCGGCACCAGCAACGCTTGGTCCGACAACAGCACGATCCAAGGTTGGTACGCGGGCGCGTCCACGTATGAAGCCGACGACGGTACGAGCTTGGTCCCGGTGATGAAGAGCTACGGGGAGAGCACGGGTTCGAACACCTTCGACCGCGCCCTCGGCTCCATGATCAATGTTCCGCCAGGGCCCTTGGCCGTGGGTCTGCGGCTGAAGAACACGTCCGGCAACACGCTGGGCAGCCTCTCGGTCGACTACTGGGGCGAGCAGTGGCGTGGCAGCGGCAGCGGCGCCGCCGACACCATCGATTTCGCCTACAGTTCGACGGCGTCCAGTCTGGTGGGCACTTATTCACCGGTCGGCGCATTGGACTTCACCGCCCCGAATGTGAGCTTTCTCGGCTTGCTCAATGGCAACCTGACCGCGAACCGCACCCAAAAGATCGCCACGATCACCGGGCTGAACTGGGCGAACGGAACCGACATGTGGCTCCGCTGGACCCACAACGGCACCGAGCGCCAAGGGCTGGCCATCGACGAAGTGCACCTCACGGGCGCCCCTGTTCCCGAGCCGTTCACCATGGCATTGGCCGCAGGTGGGCTTGGACTCGCCCTGCGCCGCCGCATCGCAAAGGGAGGAGTCAAATGAAGACACTGACCGTTTTGGGCATTGCCGCCCTCTCGATCGTCGCCAACGCCCAGGTCAGCATGACCAACAGCCCCTACTCGCAGACCTTCGACTCGCTCCCGGCTACCGGCACCAGCCTCCCTTGGACCGACAATGCCATGCCGGGCCTGACCGGGTGGTACTCCAGCCTATCGACGTTCAGCGCCGACAACGGCTCGTCAGCAGCCGACGGCAGGTACAGCTTGGGAACGACGAGCAGCGGCGAGCGCGCACTGGGGTCACACGCGCTTTCGGGTGCCATTCACTGGTACGGCGCGCGACTCAACAACGCGACGACATCCACCTTCACGAGTCTCAACGTGAACTACTTCGGAGAGCAGTGGCGAAGCGGCTCTGCGCTGCCCGACGTACTCGCGTTTGACTACTCGACCAACGCAACCAGCCTCGGCAGCGGCACGTGGACGGCCGTTACCGCGCTCGACTACAACGCCCAGAACTTCACCGCCGCGGGGGTGATTGACGGCAACCTCACGCCCAACCGAACCAACCTGGCGGCGACGATCACCGGCCTCAACTGGACGTCGGGGACGGACATGTGGATCCGCTGGACGCACATTGGGAATATCAGCGAACAGACCTTGGGGATCGACAACATGCGGTTGCAGTCCAACCCCGTGCCCGAGCCGTTCACGATGGGCCTCGCGCTGGCTGGGCTTGGGCTGGCCGCAAGGCGGCGGCGCGGGAGGTAGCGGCTCGGAGTTGTGCCCCACCCGACCACCAGACAGCACGAAGGCCCCGGGGGCGAACCCTCGGGGCCTTCGTGACGCTAAAGCGCCGTGCTTGTTAGCCTCCGGCCGGAGGAGCTGCGTCGGCTGCGGGCGCAGCCGGGGGCGTCGTCGCATCCGGTTCCTTCGCACCGCACCCACCGAGCACGAGGCTCATAACGCTGACGATCATAAGGATCGAAAAAATCTTCTTCATACAAACACCTCCTACGTGTATGAGGCCTCGTTTGAGTGCCTCGCTTTACAGGTTTACCTGTTTTGCTAGCGTACCAGCGATTGGCCGTGACTCTTGCCACGCCCAACCTAATGACGATTATATGCCCGTCAGGGATGCAACGCAAGAAAAATGTGTCCTTTGTCCCGATAAATCTGCCGGGGCGCGAGGGGTAGACTCCCGCTGATGACGTCGGTCGGCCCCGATTCCGAACTGTTTGCCGCGGCCCCAGGCCGTGCGCGCCGACGCGACCGTATCTAGGGGAACCAGCCGCCTCCGGGCAGCGCCGCCCCCCTGGTTCCCCCTTGCTTCCGGTGTGCTTTGCGCGACGATGCGCCCTTTTCCCGAAACCGGACCCATGCTCAAATACGAAACGATCCAATCCATGGACGAGACCTACGTCTTGCCCACCTACACCCGATTTCCCGCACTTTTCGTCCAAGGCTCAGGCTGCAGCCTGTGGGACAACCGCGGAAACGAGTACCTCGACCTGCTGGCGGGCATCGCCGTGTGCCAACTCGGCCACTGCCACCCAGCCGTGGTGTCGGCGCTCACGCGTCAAGCCCAGCAACTGATCCACACGTCGAACCTGCTGCTCACCGCACCCCAAGCCCAGCTCGCGCGTCGCCTGTGCGAGCTGTCCGGCATGGAGCGCGCGTTCTTCACCCCCGACGGCACGACCGCGGTGGAGACCGCCCTCAAGGTCGCCAAGAAGCACGGCATGGCCAAGCGGCCCGACGGCGACTACGAGATCGTGGCGCTGCACCGCTCGTTCCACGGGCGCTCCCTGGGTTCTCTCTCCGCCACGGGGCAGCGCAAGTACCAGCGCCCGTTCGAGCCGCTCGTGCCGGGCTTCCGCCACGTGGACGCGAACGACATGACCGCGCTGCGCGAGGCGGTTTCGCACAACACCGCCGCGATCCTGCTCGAGCCGATCCAGGGCGAGAGCGGCGTGCTGCCCCTCGATACCGCCTACCTCCAGGAGGCGCGCCGCTTGGCGGACACCCACGACGCGCTGCTGATCCTCGACGAGATCCAGACCGGCATCGGGCGCACGGGGCACTGGTTCAACTTCCAGAGCCACGGGATCAAACCCGACATCGTCACGCTCGCCAAGGGCCTGGGCGGGGGCGTGCCGATCGGGGCGTGCCTGCTGCGCGGCAAGGCGGCGGGCGTGCTGGAGAAGGGCGACCACGGCACGACATTCGGCGGCAACCCCCTCGCGTGCGCCGTGGCCCTCGCGGTGCTCGACGTGATCGAACACCAGCACCTCCTCGAACACGCCAACCGCATCGGCGACATCCTGCGTTCGGGGCTCTCGGCCCTTGGGACGCCCATCGTCGAGGTGCGCGGGGCCGGCATGATGCTCGGCGTCGTGCTGGACAAGCCGATCGCGCGCGAGGTCGTGTCCAAATGCTTCGACGCACGCGTGATCCTCAACGCCACCGACGAGCACACCCTGCGTCTCGTGCCACCGCTCGTTCTTCGCGAAGATCAGGCGCGCCACGCGGTGTCTGCGATCGCCGCCGCCCTGGGCAAGTCCGCGCCGGCGTTCGCCGCGGTGGCAGTCGAGCGGCCTACGCCCCTGCACGACGTGCTGTCGATCGACGACCTGTCTGCTGCGCGCCTGGAGGACGTGCTGGCCCTGGCGGCCGATCTCAAAATCCGGCGCCGAGAGGCCCCCGGGCCCATCGCCGCGGTCGAGGGTCGCACGGTCGCGATGGTGTTCGAGAAACCGTCGCTGCGCACCCGCATGTCGTTCGAAGCCGGCATCCGCGAACTCGGAGGCAACGCCGTGTACCTCACCAAGGCGGACATCGGCCTCGGCGAGCGTGAGGCGCTCAAGGACATCGCCTCGAACCTGTCGCGCTGGGCGTGCATGATCGTCGCGCGGCTGTACTGGCACCGCCAGATCGTCGAGATGGCCGAGTTCTCCGATGTGCCCGTGGTCAACGCGCTCACCGAGTGGGAACACCCGTGCCAGGCGCTCGCCGACATGCTCACCATCCAGGAGAACTTCCCCGGCGAGAAGGTGAAGATCACCTACGTGGGAGACGGCAACAACGTCGCTCGCAGCCTCGCGAAGGTCGCAGGCAAACTCGGCTACCCCTTCACGATCTGCGGCCCGGAGAACTTTCGGCTCGAACCGATGGCGGGCGTCACGCAGACGAGCGATCTCGAAGAGGGCCTTGCCGGCGCCAAAGCCGTGTACACCGACGTGTGGATATCAATGGGAGACGAGCACGAGCAGGAACACCGCCTCAAGGTGTTCGAGCCGTACCGCGTGGACGCCCGCGTGTTCTCGATGGCGGACCCCGACGCGATCTTCCTCCACTGCCTGCCCGCGCATCGGGGCTTCGAGGTCACCGACGACGTGATCGACGGCCCGCTCAGCCGCGTGAACGACCAAGCCGAGAACCGGCTCCACGCCCAGAAGGCACTGCTCCAGCGCATCCTCGAATCATAAGGGAACCTAACGATATGAAGAAGGCACTGATCATCTACTCCGGCGGTCTGGACACCACCGTGTGCGTTCCCCTCATGCGCGAAGAGGGGTTCGACGCCATCTCGACGGTCACCATCGACGTGGGGCAGCCCGCGGAGGACATCGCGCAGGCTGCCGAGCGCGCGCGGATCCTCGGCACGGACCACCACATCGTGGACGCCAAGCACGAGTTCGCTGCCGAATACTGCATGCCCGCGATCCACGCCAACGCGGACTACTTCGGGTACCCGCTGTCCACCTCCATCGCACGCCCCCTGATCGCCAAGGCTGCGGCACAGAAGGCCGCGGAGATCGGGGGGGTGGACGCGTTCGTCCATGGGTGCACGGGCAAGGGCAACGACCAGTTCCGCATCGAATTCGGGCTGCGCCTGTTCGCCCCCGAAATCCCAATCCTGGCGCCCGTGCGCGAGCGCAACCTCACTCGAACGTGGGAGATCGAGTACGCCGCGAAGGTAGGCGCTCCGATCGGGCAGAGCATGCACAAGATCTGGTCGATCGACGAGAACCTGTGGGGCCGCTCGATCGAGGGGGGCCGCCTCGAGGAGCCCGGCTACGCGCCGCCCGAGGAGATTTTTGAGTGGACCGCGTCGCTCGATGACGCCCCCGACAAGCCCGAGACGGTGGAGATCACGTTCGCAAACGGCTCTCCGGTGGACATCACCAGCCACGAGTACGCGATGTCGCTGCCCGAACACGCGGTGGCGTTCGACGTGGTGACTGCTGCGAACGACATCGCCGGCCGGCACGGCGTGGGCCGCGTGGACATCATGGAGGACCGCATGCTGGGCCTCAAGGTGCGCGAAAACTACGAATGCCCCGGCGCGGTGCTTCTGATCGCGGCGCACAAGGCACTGGAGGCTCTGGTGACCACCCACGCCGAACGCGCGTTCAAGGCGCAGGTGGACCAGCAGTGGGCCGACCTCGCCTACAAGGGCCTGTGGTGGGACCCGTTCATGGAGGACCTCAACGCGTTCATCGGCACCGTGCAGCGGCGCGTGAGCGGCAAGGTCCGCCTGCGCCTGTTCAAGGGCGGCCTGCAGGTCGTGGGCCGCGAGAGCGATTGGGCGCTGTACAACGAAGCCGCCGCGTCGTTCGACGACACCGAGGCCCTCGAGCAGAGCCAGATGACCGGCATGGTGCGCACCCACGGCATGGAGAGCCTGCTCTACGCCCGATTGGGCCGGCGGTGAGGCTTGGGTCGCTTGTCGTTTGTCGTTGGTCGTCTGTCGTTCGGAGGAGGGGGGCCGCTTGCGTCACTGTCCGATCCACAAACGACAAACGACAAACGACCAACGAAGTCGGCAACCGCGATATCATGGAGGTGATCCCGTGAGCCAAAGACGCTACGATCGGCTCGTGCACCACCATCGCGATGCGGTGTATCGCCAAATGGTGCGCACGTGCGGCAACTACGACGACGCCGAAGACGTGTTGATCGAGGCGTTGCTCAAGGCGTACAAGGCCCTGGATACCCTTCACGACGAGGGGGCATTCCGCTCATGGCTCACCCGAATCGGCAAGCGTGTGTGTTACCGGCTTCGCAAGCGAGAAGCCCTGCTCCCGATCTTGTCCCTCTCGGGGCTGGGGATTGTGGAGGCCGAGATCTCGGATCCCGGCGACTTCGAGTCGGAGATGTTGGAGATGGAGCGGATGAAGGCGTGCATCGTCAATGCGCTTGACGAGCTGCCTCCGAAACTGCGCAAGGTCTATGAGAAACGCGAACTCGAGGGGATATCGGGCGCGCGCGTTGCCTTGGAACTCGGGATCCAAGTCGGCGCGGTCAAGACGAGGCTGCACCGGGCGCGTGCCATCGTGCGCAATTCGCTCGACCAAGGCATGTGTGGTCACCTGTGGTCCGGGACCTAGGGTTGTGAGTCACGCACTAATCTCCTGCCATTTGTTGTGCCTCCGAGAGGGTGGCTTCGGCGTCCCGCCGATTCCGAGCAGCCGGCGTGCCACCTTGGGCCGGAATCTGCGAGACGCAGAAGCCACCTTTTAGCGCAGCGCCTCGAAGTTGAACCCTCGGGCACGGATGCGTCTCACGAGCTCGGGCAGGGTGTCGAGCGTTTCCTGGACACCGGCGTGGAGTTGCACGATGCACCCCGGTCGGACCTGTTGCAGTACGCGCCAGATCAGTTCTTCCCGCCCCGGTCGGCGGTAATCGTAGGGGTCGACGGCGGGCAGTGTCAGCGGGCGTCCTCCGGCAGCAAACACCTTCTGGGAACCGGGCGGTCGGTAGAGTGTCGGGGTCTCGCCGGTCAACCCCTCCAGGAATGCCACGCACCGAGGGGTCTGGGGTTTGGCCGCGTCGTGCGTCCAGCCGTGCGTCTGGATTGAGTGTCCCTCCCGAGCGGCTCGGCGGACCGCATCGGGCCATAGCTGCGCGTTCTGGCCAATGCAAAAGAGCGTCGCAGGCACCTCGAGGGAGCGCAACGCATCGAGCAGTTCGTCGTTGAGGCGTTTGGCGGGGTAGTCGTCGAAGGCGAGGTACACGGCCCCTACCGAATCGGTTGGTGGCTCGACGGCCTTGCGGATGCCGGCGAACAGCGTTTCCCGCTGGAGGGTGCCCGCCGCGGCCCAGCGCACGACGCCGGCGCGGTCGATTACCAGGGTGAAGGGCACCTGCCGGATCTCCAAAGAGTCGCTCCAGCGGCTGCCGCGATCCTCCCAAACAGGCCGCGCGTCCACCGGCGCCCGCTCGGAGAAGCGGCCGTCGATGGACACCGTCACGAACGCGACCCCCATCGGCCCAAACGCCTGCCGCGCCTCGGCGACGCGCGGCAGTTGGACCTTCCACGTGTCGCACCAGAACGCGCAGACCGTGACCACCGTCGGCGCACCGGGACGCCACTCGCGAAGCCCTTCGCCCACGACGGGCATCGTGAACGGCTCGATTCGGGTGCCCGGCAGCGGAGGCCCGGAGAGCCCCAGCGGGGCGACGAGAACGCTAGCGACCACCATCAACCACCCGCACCCGCATCGCCGCGGAGCGCCCCCCGTGAGCGGGTCGGCGGATGCTCTCCACCGAGACGGGCAACGCGGTCAGCACGCCCTCCGACTCGGAGCGCAGGTAATAGCGGAACACCTGCGGCGCGCCCGAGTTCGGCACGAAGTGGATGACGGCCCCATCCCGAACCTCTTCACGGGCCCATCCCATGCTGTCCGAGTCCACGTGCTCGAAGCCCGCCGGCAGGGGCTCGATGATCTGGAGAAGGTCGTCCACGTCGTCGCCCCACACCACCACGGTGCACCGCACGGGCTCGCCCGGCCGGATGGGGCGATCGACCTCTTCCCAAAGAGCCGAGGGCGCGCGCACCTCGTACCGCCGGATCGCCAGCGCGCCGTGCTGGTGGTCGCCATCCGGGGCTAGGAACACCTTCGCGCGCACGGTGTAGAACAACTCGCCGGGGCTCGAAGAGTGGACCACGAGCTTCGGATCTCCCACCGCCGGCAACGTCGCCGAAGCGCTGGCGATGGGCGCGACCGTGCTGCGGCGCACCGGCACGCCCTTGCCGTCGACGAGCACCGAGATCTCCCCCAGCCTCTTGGCCTCCGGGTGCGCGGCGAGGTAGCCGTGAAGGCTCAAGGCGATGGCCGCCTCCTGGTCGAGTGGCAACCACCGCTCGCGGGCGCGAGCGATCCAGCGCGCGAGCTTCTGCTGGACGCTCGGCTCGTATCCCAGCAGGGCCAAGGCTTGAAGGGCCTCCGTGGTGGTCTCGACCTCGCCCGCACTCCAGCCGATTCCAAAGCCCGAAGGCACGAACGCCTCGCTCGGGCCGATCTTGGCGTCCACCAGCACCGCCTGCGCCAACACGATTCCTTCAGGAGCGCGCTTGAGATGTGCCAGGGCCGCGGCAAGTCGGAGGCGCGCGTAGGGCGACAATTCGATGCCGCGTTTCAGCACTTCGTCGACCAGGGCGGTGCCCGCCTTGGGATCGGCTTCGGCGACCACCGATGCCAGGAGCGCCCGGTTTTCCCACAAACTCGTGTTGCGAAACGCCATGAGGAGGCCTTGGGTCGCGCCCCTCACCAAGCGGTCGCTGGGCAGCAGATCCTTGGCCGCAAGCAGATCCCCAAGCACGAGGGCCGTGATGCGGGGGTGCATCGGCGCTCCCTCCAGCCATCCCCAGCCCTGCCCGTTGAACGTGCGGGACAGGAAGGCGAGCGACTCGCGCACGGTGTCGTCGGAGGGCGACAGACCCCCAACCGCGGCGAGATGCAGCTTCGCCGCAGCGGTGGTGGGCATCACCAGCGGCGCGTCGAGCACGCGTCCCTCGGCCGCCTTGGCGACGGCGCCGAGGCCGGCGTACACCTCGACCTCCAACTCGCCCGCGCCGGCGATGCGCCCCCCGGGCAAGGCGAGGGGCGTGTCGAGCGTCGAGTCGAACACCCCGCCGACGAGCACCGTCTGCGCGTAGCCGTTGGGAACGACCGGAACCGTCACACGCAGCGCGTCGGAGTACTCGCCGGTCGGGTCGGCGATCCCGCGCGGGGCGATCGAGGCGGTCAGCACGGCCTTCCCACCGCCAGCCGGTCCGTCGGCGCTCAACAGCCAACTCACCGCCGCCTGGGCGTTTGCGGGAACGGTGACGGCGCGGTCCGCACCATCGCCGAGGCGAACCCCCTCTGCCTGCAGAACTACGGTGAACTCCCGCTCCTGGTCCGTGCGGTTGCTCACCGTTCCGATCAGGCGAAGTTCGTCGCCGGCGACCACCTGGCGCGGCGTCGCAAGCCGCAGCATCACGGGTCGGTTCGACACGACCTTCGAGATTCCGCTTCCGGCGCGCGTGCTGGCATCGATCGCGCGTGCGGTGGCGCGCCAGGTGGTGAGGTTGCCCGGCAACTCGAACGAAACCGTGCCCACGCCATCGGGCCCTGTGACCACGCGCGCGTCCCAAAACGCCGTGTCCTCGAAGCGCTGGCGCAGGGGTACGGCGGGGTTCGCGCGCTGGTATGCGCCGCCCGACATCTCCTGCGGGGCCGTGTAGGTCGTGAACACCTCGTTGGACCGCCTGCCCCAGAAGAACGCGTACGGGTCCCAGGTGTTGTCCGCCATCAGCCCGTAAATCGCCTCGTCCACCACGCCCAGGCCCACTTCGGCCGAAACAGGGTGCCCGCCCAAGTCGCGCGTGTGCACGGTGTAGCGGGCCGAGTCGCCGGGGCGGTAGGCGTCCTTGTCCGGGATCACGGACACCTGGAGCCGGTGGATTCGATCCGGAACAGGCACGATGGGGCCGTGCTCCACCAGCTGGCCGTCCGACCACACCGAGGCAACGAGATACACGTTGGGCGTGTGCTCGACGCCCAGCGGAATCTTCAGGAAGTGCGCTCGGCCCGGGGGAAGCACCCGGTGCCAAAACAACCCGGCGCCCTCGAGGGTGACCAGGATCGGCCGTTTCGCCACATTCGTGTCAATGAACGCGTTAACGGTTTCGCCGGGCGCGTACGAGCGCTTGTCCAACTTGACCCGGATCGTGGGCCTTGTCACCTTCTCGGGCTTGTCCTTGAGCCCGACAACCTCCATCGCGAACGTGGCCCGCGCGATGCGACCGCTGCCGTCGTTGGCTTCGGCCAGCACATACAGGAGGCCCTGCGCCGCGGCAGGCAGGTTGATCTTCGCATCGCCGCTCTTCGGCACGGAAACCTGGGTTGTCGTGAGGATTTTCCGGTCGTACTTGGATGTTTTCTCGTTCCAGATCGGCTGGACGAGGGTCAGGCGCACGGTGCCGGGCTGGGGTTGGCCGTCCAGGTCGCGCAGTTGGATTTGGAGGGGAAACAGCGTTCCGAGGGGTGCCATGGTCAGCGAAGACGCGAGCTGGATGCGGCGTTGGGCGCCATAAACGGGAACCGATGCGGAGCCGGAAACTTGGCGTCGCGACACGTCGGTCACGGAGCACTCGATCTGGAATCGCGAGTCCGGTTGACCCGGCTTGGACGGGACGCGGATCGTGGCCTTGCCGTTGGCGTCGGTATGCGTCTCGTCGTCGGCCACAACGGGGGAGTCTCCGTAGCGATCGGAGGCGTAGAGGTTGCCGTCGGCGCCAAAGAACATGGCGTCGGTGAAATCCGAGTCCCCCCCGATCTCGGACGAGCGCACGGTGTAACGCACGGAAGCCTGCTGAACGGGAACTCCGAAGTAGTACTGCGCGTCGATTTCGAACTCGACGGCCTCGCCGGCAAGGTACCGCTTCTGCTTCGGCTTGACCGTGACCTTGAATTCGGGCTTGCGGTACTCCTGGACGGCGAACGCGCCGTGCCCGCTCTGCTTGCCCACGCGAATCTCGAACGCGTACGAGCCGGGCGCCCCGGCGCGGGGGATCGAGTAGGTGCCCTCGAGGGTGCCGACCGCATTGGTCTGCAACACGCGGATCTCGGCGGGGTCGCCGAAGGGATCGAGCACGTACACCTGGCACACTTGCCCCACGAGCGTGCGGAACCCCGAGCCTTCGCGCGCTCTCAAAATGGCCTTGTATCGCACGGTTTGGCCAGGGCGGTAGATCGGGCGGTCGGTCTGCACGTGGACGCTCAACCGCCCTTGAGACGATTCGAATCCGCTTCTCTGAAGGGCGAGGTCTGCACCGTACCGGGCGGCGACCAGCACCGGAGCGGGCCCCGGATCGAACCGTGCGATGCCGTCGCGGTCGGTTCGAGCTCCCAATCCCTCCTTGCCAGGCCTGCGCCAGGTCGAAATGACCGCTCCCGGTTTCGCCGTGCCCGTCTTCACGTCGGTGACCCACACCAGCATGCCGTTTTGGGCCTGCTTGCTGACGATCGAAAGATGGGTGACGTTCACCACGGCGTACGCGGATGCCCCCTCGCCCGAGGCCGCGAGGCAGTAGAGCCCCGGCGGCAGGGCCGGGAGGTTCACCTGTCGGCTATAGTAGCGGCTCGTGCCGGGAGCGGCGGGGCGATCGCTTGGACCCGCGACGCCCGTGCTCCAACTCTTGACCAGCGTGCCGCCCTGGGGCCGCTTGCGGTCGTATTCATGCGCGGCCCACTGCTGAAGCGTGATCTTGCGCGCCTCAATTTGGACGGAGCGGACGTTTTGGGTCTGAAGTTGGATCTGCACCTTTTGGGCGGGTGCGATGTCGCGGGCGACCCACAGCGAGATCTGCTTTGCGGGGGCAGCGCCTTGTGCGAGCAGAAGAACGGCGAGAGCGAGCGTGGTCATCCTTGGAACCTCGATGCGAACATGCGGTGAAGCGTCGCCGGGCTCCCTTCGGGAACACGGGCCTTGCGGTACGCCCATTGGAGGCGGACCCTGGGGTCTTTCCCCTCCCATGGCAGCACGACGCCCTTTGTCTTACCCGCATCCAGCACGAGGCCTTGGTCGGGGGTGAGGGTCGAAACAGAGGCGATGGGTTCGAGGCGGTCGATCACGGTGACCGTGACTTTCATGGCGGCCAGCTCCTTGGCGGCCAACGGGGTCCAGCGGGGATCATGGGCTGCAGCAGCGCGGGCGGCGTGCACAATCTCAGCCGCGAGGGACGGTTCGAGCCGATCGAGGGAGCCCCGGCAACCGCGGACCCGGCCCGCGACCTCGACCGTGACGAACACGGGGCGCGACGGGCCGAGCAATGGGGGTTTGGGAAGCGGCTGGCGCAGGACCTCGGCCCGCACCGCGGCCCGCGCCAGGTGCACGAGGCGCGGGCCATCGGCCTCGGGAATTTGCTGGGGCAAGAGGGCGCCGAGCACCACCCAGCCGACGGCGCAGAACACACCCATGCCAACAGTACGCACGCGCGCGCGGCACGTTTCGTTCGTGGCCGCGACCGTCCCGATTGACGGTTCCGGATCCCCTCCTTGGCTGTGAGAGAGTTGTCTTCCCGTTTCTCTCGCGCCCAGCGATGCCGATTGCCCGGGGGGCTACGAAAGCGGCGCCGGGCCACCGCACTCCAAAGCGCTGCGCGTCCATTTCGGCATGGGCTTCGGGATTGGTCCGGGAATGCGCGAAGCGCTTTGGAGTGCGGTGGCCCGGCGCCGCTTTGACCGACCTGGCCAGACGCACCTCTAGTAGAAGTCCATGCAGTACGCGCGGCGGCGGGGGAACAGGTCCGTGAGTCTCGCGACGGCCTGGGGTGCGCACTCGAGCCCGCCTGCCGCGAGTAGTTCCTCGGCGGACGGTTCTCCGTGGAGTGCCTGGGTGAGGGCTCCTATTGAAGCGGATGCCTCGGGCGCACCCGACCCGCGTTTGGCCTCGATTGTCCCTTCCGACCATCGAAGGTCCCACACGCCGGCGTTGTCCGGCAGTTCCGGATCGCGGACCTCCAGCGACAGCGACCCCGAACCCGCGGGATGGAGCGCGGCAATGGCGGTGGGGACGTCGAGGATCCGGCTCATCATCCAGCGCTCCACCGACACCTTGATTCCCTGGTCGAGGTGTCGGTGGAGGAAGGGCGAATCGCCGGGCTCGTACCACGCCAACTGCGTCTTGTTCGCGCACAGCGAGCGGAAGAACGCCAGCAAACCGTGGTAACCCTCGGGGGACGACCACGCGACCTCGGACACCATCTGCTCCTCCCAAAAGGCGCTTTGGAGGTGGGTTACCGCATAGGCTTGGGCGGGCTCGCCGATCACGAACAGGCGCGTCTTGCCGCCGGTGCCGCGCGTGACGGTCAACCATTGGGCGGGCGAGCGCAGGTTCATGCCCGTGTATCGCGACGCGAACGCCTCGTAGACCGGCACGGCGTCCTTCCACCCGTCCTCGTCCATCGCCCGCACGGGCAGGTCGCTTGGCACGCGCGGCAAGCGGTGGTGCGGGCACACGATCTTGTACCGTAGACCGACCACCTCGTAGCCCACCGGGCGGTAGAAACTCTCGCGAAACGCGTATAGCGATGCGAGCGAGTAGCCGCGCTCGCGGAGTTGAGGCACAGCCCAGCGCATCATCGCGCGTCCGATGCCGGTGCTGCGTGCCTCGGGCCGAACCGCGACCGCGGCGATACACGCACACCGAAGCGGCCCCGCAGGCATCGTGGCTTGCATCGGGCCGACGACAAAGAACGCCACGATCCGCCCGTCGCGCTCGGCGACATACCCGTGTTCGTCCCCCTCGACGAACATGTGGCCTTCGGGATACGGTTCACCGTTGCGGTAAACGAGTGCGAGAAGATCGGCGGTTTGCTCGCGGTCGCGTGCCTCCTCGTACTCGCGAAACGCCACGCCCTCAATACGGCTCATGGAAGGTCTCCCGCCGGGACAGCACGCCCGCTCGGCGCATCTGCGCGCCCAGCGCCTTGGGGCCGGTGCCGCCGAAGGACTCTCGATTGCGGGCGCTGCGCTCGGGCTTGAGCACCTCCAGCACATCGACGGGTGCCTCGGGAGCCACGATTGCCAATCGTTCGGCATCCAAACGATCGAGAGTCCATCCGCGCTCGATGCATGTGCGCACGGCGCGCCCCACGACCTCGTGCGCCTGCCGGAAGGGCATCCCTTCGGCGGCGAGGGCGTCCGCGAGGTCGGTGGCGGTGGAGAAGTCGCCGCGGCACGCGTCGCGCATGCGTTTGGTCTGCCACTCGGCGCCTTCGATCATCAGGCGCACAAGTTCGAGGGAGTCCCGCGCGAGGTCGAGCGATTCGAACAGACCGGGCTTGTCGTCCTGCGTGTCGCGGTTGTAGCCCAGCGGCAGGGACTTCATGGTTGCGGCGAAGGCGGTCCAATTGCCGATTGTCCGGCCCGAGCGTCCGCGCACGAGTTCGGCCATGTCGGGGTTGCGCTTCTGCGGCATGATGCTCGAGCCGGTGGTGACCGTGTCGGGGAGGCGCACGAACCCGAATTCGGCACCCGACCACGCCACCAGTTCCTGCGCGATGCGGCTCAGGTCGATCATCAGCGACGCGCAGGCGTGGAGCGCGTCGAGCACGTACGAGCGGTCGGAGGTGGCGTCGAGCGCGCTGGGGATGGGGGCGGTGAACCCGAGGGCGTCGGAGGTCGCGTGGCGGTCAATGGGGAAGCCGGTGCCGGCGAGCGCGCCCGCGCCCAGGGGGCAGTAGTTCGTGATCCGCGCGACGTTTTCCAGTCGCCACCCGTGGCGTTGGAGCGCCCAGAAGTGGGCCAGCAAGTGGTAGCCCAACGTGATGGGCTGCGCGTGCTGCTGGTGCGTGCAGCCGGGCATCAGCGCGCCCTTGTGCTTGCGCGCGGAGTTCAGCAGGGTGTTCTGCAGGCGTTTGACGCGCCCGCCGATGCCGTCGAGGCGCACGCGCAGCACGAGGCGGGTGTCGGTGGCGACCTGGTCGTTTCTGCTGCGCGCCGTGTGCAGTTTGGCGGCGACGTCGCCCACGAGTTCGCCAAGGCGCACTTCGACGGCGGTGTGCACGTCCTCGACGTCGCGGGGCAGCCGATCGGGGCCCTCGGCGAGGATGGTCTCCATGCCATGCACGAGGGCCTCGGCGTCGCCCTCGCTCAGGATGCCCGTGGCGCCAAGCATCTGCGCGTGCGCGATCGAGCCGAGCACGTCTTCGCGCCAAAACCGCAGGTCGGACTCGATGCTCTGGCCGAACCGGTCGACCAGCGCATCGCTCGCCTCGGCAAACGCCCCGCCCCACAACTTTCTCACGTGGGGATGTTAGCTGTTTTGTGGGGATTGGGGTCCCTACAGCACCATCGCGTTGAGTAGCAGCTTGTACAGCCCGGGCCACATTGCGCGCTCGGTGGGGTCCTCGGCGAACAGCACCACGCGGCCCCGGCCGACGGGCTGGTCGTGCACCCACACGGTGTCCGCGACGTCCGCTGCCGTGTCGTCGGGCCACACCCAGCCGCTGAGCGCCTTCGCGGGGCCCTTGATCGACAGCACCGCGCCGCCCTCTTTCTTTGGTTTGAAGAACGACGAGCCGGAGACGGGCACGGCGATGCGGTCCTGTGCGTACCCGTAGGCCAGCGGGAAACGCCGGTCGAGTTGCGCGAGGAACAGCGCGCCGGGGAGGTCCGCGCCCTCCTTGGTCTCAAGCCCGCCGAGCGCCTTGTCGCCGTTGATCCATCCCGCCGAGCCGAGCGCGACCGCGGTTCCGCCCGCCTGAATCCACTCCTTGAACTTCGCGGGCACCGATCCGTACCGCCCCCGAGGGAGCACGATGCACGTGTAGCGCGACAAATCGCCGTTGAGGGCCGATGCGGCGATGGGCGTGAAGGGGAGGTGGAATTCCCGCTCCATCAGGTACCACGCGCCGCCGAAACCGGAGGACCAGTCGCGGTCGCCGAACACGATCCCGATCTCCGGCTTACGCAGGGAGGCCACGCCAGAAGAGCCCAGCGCGTCGCGGCCCTCGTCCGGATAGCCGGACTTGAGGGCCGTCCATGCGGCGCCACCCTTCCCAACAAGCGCGAAAACCGAGCCCTCGTTGCGGGCGCGTAACACGAGAAAGGTGCCCGCTGCGAAGGACCGTCCGTCCACGCGCATGGGCTTGTCGCTGATCTGCACCCGCACCCCTGCCTGCATGAGCCGGACGGCCTTGAGCAGGTCGTCGCGGTCCCGATAAGGCAGGGCCCAACCGATGGCCGAATCCTCCACGGGGCGCGGTGCGACGGCGGGTGTGTCCGTGGCCTCAAACGCGGGGGTCGCGCCGCTCCACCAACCCGCGAGTCCGTGGCCGTACACGAGGCACCACGCGGTGGTGTCGTAGAACTCGGACCCCTCCTCGCCGGGGTAGTTCTCATCGCCCTTCGAAGCTTTCTGGCGGCGGATCTGCTCCTTGGTGAACGCCTCCTCGAAGTCCGATCCCGGCTCGAGAAGGGACTTGGCCACCGCGCCCTGGGGTTGTTGCAGGTCGATCACCAGCGATCCGGGGGGCACCGTGTGGCCGGTCACGGAGTCGGACCAGTAGTCGTGTGCCTCGGGCTGTTCGTACGGCTTGCGCGTGAACCGCGACACGATGCCGGAAAGGTGCAGCTGCTCGGCGAGGCGCAGCAGCGGGCGGGGGTCTTCTGACTCGACCACCACCCGCCGCATGCCGCCCAGCGCCTTGCCTGAAAAGATGTTCGTCTTGAAGTTGAAGAACGAGGACAGCAGTGCCTCGCGGTGCGCGGCGGCGGTCGCGACGATCGTGCGCGCCGAGGTGAAGTGCTTGGCCACCGCGTCGCGGAACGTCCAGCGCGTGCCGTCCTCTCGCTCCACGGCGAGCGTGAAGCTGCCGTCGGTCTCGTGCGTCATGCCGATCGCGCCGGCGAGACTGGTCCAGGAGTCGAGATACCCCGCGTAATACAAGTCGAACGCGTCGCGCACGTTGTACTCCCACTGGCGCGCGTCGAACTGCGTGGCGAGCGCTCGGCCGAAGACGTCGGTCCATTTCTCGATGCGCGCGCGGTCCGCGTTCGCATTGACCGACATGGGGTTGGGCGGAAAGAAGTAGGTGCGCACCTGGCCGTGCTGATCCACGTACACCTGGGGGTTCCAGCGCAGGTATTCGGCGACCTCCTGTCGGGTCTCGGCCTGGGAGAACGCCACGCGGTCGCGGTTGAGGTCGAACCGGTAGTGGTTGGTGCGCCCCGACACGACGGTCGGCTCGAGCCGCTCAAAGGCCTCGCGCTGGCCGCTGCCGACCGCCACGGAGTTGTACCAAACCACGAACCGCTCGTGGCCGTCCGGGTTGTAGGACGGGTTGAGCAGCAGCACCGCGTTGTCGAGGGTCTTGAGCGTTTCTGGAGAGTTGGAGGCCGCGAGCGAGTAGAGCAACCACATCCCCGACTCGAACGACGCGGGCTCGTTTCCGTGGATGGCTTCGTTGACCCACACGATGGCGGGGTTGTCTTTGGCAATCGCGGCGGTGTCACCGGTGCCGGAAGCGAGTTGGGCGTTGGCCTTGCGGATGGCGTCGAGGCGCGCGATGTTCTTGGGCGAGCTGATGGCGAGCAGCCGCAGCGGTCGCCCCTCCGTGCTCTTGCCGAACTCGATGACCTTCACGCGGTCCGGCGCCTTCTCGGCGATCGCCAGCACCACCCGCTCCATGTCCCGGTACGGCGTGTGCCGCTCGCCCGGCCCATAGCCCAGCACCGACTCCGGGCGGGGCACCTGCGCGCGGTACGGGCCGTGCGTGTAGAAGTCAAAGGGTGTCGTCTGCAGCACAAGGCCCAGCGCGAGGGTCGCGAACATGCGCGGATTGTACTCGCGGCCCGCTTTTTTGGGGCTCTATAGACATTGGCGCCGACCGTGCCTTCTCAATCCCCCCGAAGATCGTCACTGGTTGCCGAGCCCTGCAGGAGTCCGTCACCTGGTGTTGAGAGGAACCCCGTGCCACCCCCGTGTCGGGGGTGTCCCCAGGTTCGAAGCACGGCCAGGCACAGTTGCGCCCAACCAGCAACGGGGTCAGCCGCGCTGCAGCACGGGGACGCACCCGTCATCCCGACCCCGCAAGGGGTCACAGACGGTAGCCCGGGGTCGTCTCCGGACGCACCCCGGGATGTGCGCGTGCCGCGAATGCGACAAGCCCGGAGGGGCCGCACAAATACGGGGCTCTGGCACCCCTCCAGGGTGCGGCCATGGGGGGCGT
>CAYJMZ010000022.1:0-17910 GCA_964370995.1 uncultured Fimbriimonadaceae bacterium
AACTCGCGTTCTGGAGGTCTTAAGTTAATGGCTATGCCCCTGTCCCCTCTCCCCGGGGCGGGGTGAGGGGGACACTTGCGGCACCGTCTGGCCACCCAAGGCGCATAAAGCTCGCCTATTTTAACGCCTATGGCCCCTCTCCCCCGGAGATGAGAGGGGTGCCTGTGATAACTGGGTCCGGAACTGCCGATGGATATACGGCTCGGGACATTAGCTGGGGCTAGCCTACAAGGCTCCGGCCATTCCGCCAGGCTTACCGAACCACGACCATCTCGACATTGGCGAGGCCGACGACGCCGCCACCGTGTGCGTTGGGGAGGCGCACGATGGACACGGTGGCGGAGGTGGAGGAGCCGGAATCCCATTCGTAGGCGACTTCGACGTACTTGCCGTCGCCCCCGAGTTGGGCCTCGCTGCGATCTCCGTTGACTCGGATCTCGTACGAGCTCACCCATTCGGGGCCCCCGCTCAGGCCGATCTCTTGGAAGCTGACCCGGTACTTGGTGTGCGGTTTGCAGCGCACCTTGGTCGACCAGACCGTGAATTGTTGTGCGCCGCCGGTATTCATGAACAGCACCTGCCCACCCGCGGGGGCGGCGAATGGCTGGGCGGCTACGTTGGTATGGAGTTGTGTGGGTGAATTGAAGGCGGGGACGACTGTGTAGTAGGCGCCCCAAAGACAGTTCGGGCTCGGCTTGATATACTCCCGGTCGGACACAAAGCCCGTGTTCCCGAGCGAGAAATTGCCGTTGGTGATGATGTTTGCCCCCCGCGGTACATCGGCAGGCTTATCGGGGCCGCCTTCCGGTGTATCGCCGCCCCGGTTCTGCTCGCGGAGGACCCCTTGGTATTTCTGGGCGATCGACAGCGTGCGCTTGATGTCCTCGTCCTCCGAGTTCGGATAGCGTCGATTGGTATTGGCAATCGCGGGGTTCAGCAGGCTCTCGGCCTCGCGGTAGCGTTTGCCTTCACAGGCGGCCGCCATATCCCGGATCGCCTGGGCCAGCAGGGCGATGGAGTAGTTCTTGGCCACCGAGCTGTCTTCTTTCGTGCCCTCCTGTTCGTTTCCAGTCAGAGCGACGAACGAGGTTTGAGTCGCTTCGACCGGCTTCTTGCGTTCCAGGTCATAGTAGGTGAGCCGCACTTTCACGGGCAACCGTGACCGATCGGAGGTCCCGGCGCGGGCCGTGAAGCGGAGGAGAACCACCTCCGTCATGCCGCTGTTCATGTTGTCGAGCTTGACCTTAACGGAGTGTTCGCCCAATCGAGGATCATATCCGTAGACCTTGTCCAGCACGAGGCCCGGGCCGAATTCGATCTCCAGGTTCGGCTCCGTGGCGACCGGCGAGATCAGGCTCTGCAGCTCTTTGACGAACACCTTCTCGATGTCCTCCGAGTCCGCGACGAAGTGGAAGAGCCCCCGCCCGCTCTTGGCAAGCGTGCGAAGCAGGTCCTTGTTGAGGTCCAGTCCGACGCCGATGGTGGACAGATCGATGCCGCGGTCGTTGAAACTCAAGGAGCCTTGAGCGATGCTTTCGGGCTCGGTGACGCCACGGTTCGCGATGCCGTCGGTGAGCAGAATGACCCGATTGGTGGCATCCTTCCGGAAGTGCTTCAACGCCTCCTGATAGCCGAGCACGAGGCCCGCGTTCAGGTTGGTGGTGCTGCCGGGCTGGATCTCGCGGATGAGGTTCTTGATGCCGCTTTGATCCGATGCCCGTTGGGCGGGAAGAAGCACTTGCGCCTCCGAGTCGAACACCACGATCGACAGAACATCCGTCGGGCGAAGCTGAGACACGAGGGTTAGGAGGGCCGATTTGACGCGGGTGAGCTTGTTCGCCTCTCCCATGGAGCCGCTCCTATCGATCACGAGGGACAGATTGAGGGGGCGAAGCTGCTGCCGGTCGTGCGCGAGCGCCGTTGCGAGGCCGACCTGCAGAACCGCGAACCCGTCGCTCCCCACGGACTCCCTCCCCCAGCGGACGTCCAAGCCGACCGCTTCGCCAGCCTTCGGGCGTCCGATCTCGTGGCGATGGTAGTTGACAAACTCCTCGACGACAACCTCGCGCGACGCGGGCAGCACTCCCAAGCCGCTCAGGTACCGGGCGCGCGCCGCTCCCGCAGTCGAAACCCCATCCTGGGCAAGGCCGACCCCTGCAAGGGCAAGAAGAAGGAAGGTGAGGCAAAGTGCAAGCGGTTGGGTTCTTTGGGCGTGCGGCGACATTGGGTTCCTCCGGCTGAGCAAGCCACGGTCTAGCTCTGTTTCTGGGACGCGCCTGCATCGCGCCTGGTTACGCAGCGGTGCCCACGGCTCTGCGATCGCCACCGTCGTTGCAAAGTCCCGCCACCCCGCCAGGCAACATCCCCTCGGAGGTGCATAGCGCGGGTGCCGCAACTGACGACTGGGGGAGGAGCGGGCTCTTTGACCGGCGCACCCTCCGGGAGGCCCGAAGGGCTGCAAGGTGATAGCGAAGGGCAACGCCCTGGCCACGGGTGCCAACGCCCGGCGATGAGGCCTGAAGGGCCGAAGCGGCGTTGTCGGGCGGCATCGGGCGTGACGGCCCTACAGGCCTGGGGAGGGTTTCGGGCCGGTCCCCAGGGCGTTGCCCTTCGCTATCACCTTGCGGCCCTTTGGGCCTGGGAAGGGGACCCGGTGTGTCCAGTTCGGCGCAATCCTCGGGGGTCCGGTGTGGTGCGCCACCCATCAAGCGCAGAACGATCGTCAACCGGAAAGAGGGCCATCCGTCGCGATTTGAAGGATTCCTGCGTTCCAACAGGACCGCACGGCGGCCGAACGGACGTCTGTGCGAATCGTCTCACGCGGAGTTCGCTGAGGGGACGCAACTGACAACTCGGGAACGGCGACTGACGACTGGGGGACGAGTAGGCTACGGAATCTTCGCAGGAGGGCAAGAACGGAAGCCTGTACTATTGCGATCGTAAGGTAACCGAATGAATTTGGATCATGTCGGAACCGGGCTTGGAGAATTCGTCGTCGCTGGTGGTGGAATGTAGATGGAGCAGCACATCGACAGGCCCGCCTGGATCGTCCCATCGTGCCCTCAAAGTGTCCCTTCATCCTCCGAGGGCGGGCGTGGTTTGGGGGTCACCGGGCGACGCTCTCGACCGGGGGGCGGCAAAGCCGATACTGGGTTTTCGAGAACTTCATTGCCGTGCGAGGTGGAAGGTCGCTAGACTAATTTCAACATGCTGACCATGCGATGCCTTTGCCTCTCAGTCCTCTTGGCGGTTCTCAGTGCTCATGCCGATGCCCAATGGACGGTCGTAAACCTGCACCCCGCCGGGGTGCATGAATCGGTGGCCCTAGACGTGGAGGGCGGACAGCAGGCGGGGTATGCCTACATCGGCCCCTGGAACCACGCCAGCCTGTGGAGCGGCACGGCCGCCTCGTGGGTGGACCTGCACCCCACCGGGTCATTACAATCGTTTGCCTACGGCGTGGGCGGCGGACAGCAGGCAGGGTCTGCCTACGTCAACAGCGGCTTCGCTACTCACGCCAGTCTGTGGAGCGGCACGCCCGCCTCCTGGGTGGATCTGAACCCCGCAGGGTCAGTTTGGTCAAGTGCGTACGGTGTGGGTGGCGGTCAGCAGGTGGGCTCTGCCGTGTTGGGTGGCATGAACCATGCCAGCCTGTGGAGCGGCACGGCCGCCTCGTGGGTGGACCTCAACCCCGCGGGCGCGGGTGAGTCGTTTGCGTAGGGCGTGGGCGAAGGCCAGCAGGTGGGCGAGGCCAAGGTGGGCGGCGTCAATGGCGCTAGTCTGTGGAGCGGCACGGCTGCCTCGTGGGTGAGCCTGAGCCCCGCCGGGACGAGTGATTCGGTCGCCAAGGGCGTGGGCGGTGGCCAGCAGGTGGGCTCTGCCGTGGTGGGTGGCAGGAACCACGCCAGCCTGTGGAGCGGCACGGCCGCCTCGTGGGTGGACCTGAACCCCGCGGGGGTGCGTGAATCGTTTGCCGGCGGCGTGGGCGGCGGCCAGCAGGTGGGCTGGGTGGGCTGGTCCGAACCGGAAGGATATGCTCACGCCAGCCTGTGGAGCGGCACGGCCTCCTCGTGGGTGGATCTACACGCGTTCCTTCCAGCCAATTTTCTCAGCTCGACGGCACTTGGCGTTTGGAACGATGGAAATTTCACGTACGCGGTCGGCTACGGTTACGACAATTCATTCTTCCCTGAGGCGCTGATGTGGGTGTCTCCGGTGCCGGAGCCTGCGAGCCTCTTCGCATTGGGAGCCGGGCTCTCGCTCCTCAGATTTCGACGCCGCAGGGCGATGCGCGTTCACTCTGTGGGACCCTGAGGGAGTCCGTTGCACGTGATTCTCTCGACTCAATGCAACACTCTCTCCTCGGAGCGTGCAAGCCGCGCCCTCTACTTGGCGACCGGCCAGCACACGAAATCGAGGGTGAGGAATTCGCTTTCGCCACCGACCCGTTTGAGCCGCTTGGATTCGAGATCCAGAATGTGCGGGAATCCGACATGGGCGTACTGCATGACGAGGAGCTTGTGCGGTGCCATTCCGGCGATGACCGCGAACGATCCATCCAACTGAAACAAACTTGTCGACCTGCCCTTCGAATCCACCCGCAGCAGTTGGGTCAGGCGCGTCCATTCCGGATTTGGCTCATAGGAGGCAATGACCGCATTGGGATTGTCCGGATCCGGACAGACACTGACATAGGGTGGGAGGCTCAGGACCGTGGCGCACTTGTGAGTTGCCACATCCATCGTGACGATCGTGGAGACCGTGGAATCGCGATCACCGAACACCAGGAAGACGCACCCGCCGGCCCGGGCTCCCTCGATGAATTCCCCCTCTGCCGTTCCGACCCGCACCGGCGCGCTGCCGACTTTGCCGATGGAAATGGTCGCACGACCGGACCCGGTAACGTACAGGAGTTCCTTGTTGGGCAAATCGCAAACATAGCCGACCGTCGACTCGGAACCGAGAGTCCATGAAGTCGCTTTGCCAGTCTTGTCGATCCGCGTGAGAGAGGCGCCCTTCTGAAACAGCGGGCCCCCACCCGCCCATCCCACGCACTTGCCCTTTGGCGTGCCAAGGGTGCGAAGTCGCCCGGCATCATCCATCCACCAAATCTTCTTCCCGATGAGCGCCCCTGGCCCCGCCGGACCCGCGATAAGCTCGCACTCCTCCGTGGTCCCGCCGGTCCTGCGGCCGTCGTCGAGGGCACGGTCCTGCCGGGCTTCGCCGTCGGCGTCGACGACGAACGTGCAGACGCCGTGTGGCCAGAGGGTCGCAATGCAGCGCATCGAACGAACTCCGGACGTCCCATTAGAGAGTGCAACCAGGGCGATCAGGCAGGCCAGCATTTGTCTTCAAACCGATTGTTCTCACTATACGTCCGGAGCCAGCGTCTGCGATTACCGTACAATCGGTTGAAGCGCGTGAACGTGTGCCGATGACCCCGCGAGAGCGAACTCAGGCGGTCTTCCAGCGGAAGGCACCCGATCGGTTGCCCAAAGAGATCAAGCTCACGCCCCCGTTGCTCGATGCCTTCAAAGAGCGCACCGGCGCCGAAGACCCCGCGGAGTATTACGATTTGGACGTGCGGGAGGTGTACATCGCGCAGCCCGCCGTGTTCCCCGACTTCGGCGAATACTATCCGGACGGCGTGCCCCCACTCTGGAACCCCGCGGGATGGGAGGTCGGCGAGTGGGGAGTGGGCTCCAGGCCAGGCGACGCGTTCCACTTCATCCACCTCGAGCACCCCATGCTCGGCCTGCAGACCGCGCAGGAACTGGAACGCTATCCGTTCCCCGACTACACGCAACCCGAACGCTGGGGGCATCTGAAGGGCGAGGTGGCCGCCCACCACGGGCGCGGACACTTCGTGGTCGGGTTCATGGAGTGGACCATCTTCGAGATCGCCTGGCACATGCGGGGCATGGAGAACCTGTTTGAGGACCTGCGGTTCAACGAACCCTTCGCACGCGGCCTGCTCGGCAGGATCACCCAGATCCGCTGCTTCCAAGCAGAGAAATACGCCGAGGCGGGGGTGGACCTCATCAAGATCGGCGACGATTTGGGCACCCAGCGCGGCCTCCTGATGAGCCGCGAGATGTACCTCCGCTGGTTCCATCCTTGCCATGCCGCGGTGATCGCCGCCGCGCGCAAGGTCCGCCCCGACATCCCGATTTCGTACCACAGCGACGGCAACTGCTGGGACGTCATCCCAGATCTGATCGAGGCCGGGGTCACGGTGTTGAACCCCATTCAGCCGGAGTGCCTCGACATCGCCGCCGTCAAACGCGAATTCGGCAAAGATCTGATGTTCTGGGGAGGAATCGGCACGCAAACGACCATGCCGTTCGCAACTGGGCAGGAAGTCTATGACACGGTTCAGAAGACAATCGACGTGCTGGGTCCAACGGGCTACTTGCCAAGCCCCACGCATGTGCTGGAGCCGGAGGTGCCGTGGGAGAACATCGAGGCGTACCTGAGGGCGGTCGACGAATATCGGCTTTAGCGAGGTCTCGGAGAACACTGGCAGACGGGACGGGGGCGGGATGAGCGGGGAAGCGACAATCGGGGGTAAGGCAGGCGGAGGAGGGCTCGGCAAGATCAGGCTGCGCGAGCTGACCATCTTGCTGTCGGTGTTGCTTTGTTCGGCAGTGTTCAGCTACCTGAACGCCGACTTCAGAACGTGGGACACCGCGCTCACAATCCTCCTCAGCGCCTCGATCGACGGCCTCATGGTCATCGGCATGACGGTCGTGATCGTGGCGGGTTGCTTCGACCTGTCCATCGGCTCGATTATGGCGGTTTCCGGCCTGGTGTCCGGGCTGATGCTGGTCGCCGGGATGCCGGTAGGCGCCGCGGTCGGTGGGGGGCTGGTGACGGGCGGTTTGGTGGGGGCCGTAAACGGGCTTCTCGTCACCAAGCTCAAGATCAACCCGTTCATCGCCACGCTCGGCACGATGAGCATCTTTCGGGGCATCGTGCTGGTGGCGACCAAGAACAGCTACCCCACGGGCTTTCCGGAATCCTACATGCAGATCGCCTGGGGCAAGCTCCTGGGCATTCCGTTGCCCATCGTCTACCTGGCCGTCGCGACGATCTTGGCCGACCTGCTTTTGAGGCATCTGCGGTACCTGCGGCAGGTCTACTTCATCGGCAGCAACGAAGAGGCTGCGGGCCTCACGGGCATCGACGTGAAGAAGGTGAAGCTGTTCGCCTTCGTGCTCATCGGGGTGCTGTCAGCCGCCGCCGGGGTGATCGTCACGGCGAAGGCCAATGCGCTCGATCCCAACGAGGGGATCGGTTCGGAATTGCGGGTGATCGCCGCCGTGATCGTCGGTGGGGCGAGCCTCTCTGGAGGCAAGGGCACGATCCTCGGTTCGTTTCTGGGCCTCATGCTGATGCAGGTGATCTCCACCGGCCTCGTGTTTCAGCAGGTGCCTCCCGAAGCCCAGCAGATCGCCGTCGGCGTGGTGCTGATTCTCGCCGCCGTCATCGACCAGGCCGGCGCATCGATCGGAAAGGGCATCGTCCCGCTGTTGACGAAGACAAGGAACAAGAAGATGGAGCGCCTCCTCAACGTGTTGTTGGCATTGGCCGTGATGGCCCTGCTGCTGTTCAAATTTGCGCCTGGCGACCACGACGCGACTTCTAGCCCGGGGGTGACGGCCCGAAAGAAGCAGACCTACGTGATGATCGCCGCCGCAACGTGGGCGCCGTACTGGATCGACTCCAAGAACGGCATGCGCGACAAGGCTGCGGAGTTGGGAGTCGATTGGGACTTCGAAGGACCCTCCACGGTCGATGTGAACGCCCAAATGGACTTCGTCAAGAAGGCGATCGCTCGAAAAGTGGACGGCATCATCATGGTGCCGATGGCGGACTCGCTGACGCCTGCGATCAATGAGGCGATCGAGGCGGGAATCCCCGTGGTGTGCGCCGATGCCGACGCGCCCTCGAGCAAGCGGTACTCGTTCATCGGCACGGGCAACTTCAACGCAGGCGTTGAGGGAGGCAACCGGCTGGCGAAGTTGATCGGCGGCAAGGGCGAGGTCGCTCTCATCACGGTGGTGGGAGCGGACAACCTTGCCCAAAGGGTCGCCGGTTACAGGAAGGCGTTCGAAAGCTACCCCGACATCAAGGTCGTCGCCGTGGGGAACGACCAAGGGTCGCCTGCGATCGCGCAACAACAGTGCCGAGCGATTCTGCAGGCCCATCCGAAACTGGTGGGCTTCGGCTGCGTGGCCGCGATCGGCGGGCAGGGGGCGGCGGTGGCGCTCAAGGAGGCCAAGAAGGTCGGCACGGTGAAGATCGTGGCCATGGACCGCGACGAGGCAACGCTCAACTTCATCAAGGAAGGCGTCATCCAGGCGTCGATCGCCCAGCGCACGTACTCAATGTCCTACGTTGCGCTTCAGCTTCTCTACAACCTTCGGAACGGCGACATCAAGCTGATCAAGGATTGGCAGAAAGTAGGAGTCAACCCGCTCCCGCCGAATGTGGATACCGGGAGCTTTTCGATCACGAAGCAAAACGTGGGGTTCTTCTCGAGGTGATGGGTGATGGTTGAGGCGGTAAGGCCAAAACGGGTCATAAGGCTTCGCAAGCTGAGCATTCTTGCCGGGGCAAAGAACGCGAGTTCGGGTTCTTTCGATGGACGCATGCATGGGGGTTCTCCGGCCGGCGGGCCAACGGTTTGGCCCCGCTGATCGGACGCGCGGGCAACGCGGCGGGCTACGCGCCGATGCGCCCGGTCCGTCCGGAACACAGGCTGGGAGCCTGTGCTACGGGGTTGGCGAGGCTACATCCGCAGGGCCGCTCCGCACTTTCCACAGCGCGCGGCGTGCTTCCCGAACCCGTGGCCGCAGTTCGAAGAGCACCGCGCCCCCAGGTTGCACTTCTGACACCAAAGGCTCGTGGTGCACCGATGCTTGTCGGAGTCGCACTTCCCCCCGTGTCCGCACGTCAGAGCGCACGGCTGTTTCTTTCCGCAGTTGGCGCAAACGGCCGAGCCCTTCTTGCAAGGGTGGTCGCCCACCGGCGTGTGCCCGTCACCGTGGCCGCACTTCAGCTTGCAGCCCTGTACAACACGGCAGATCGCGCACTTCGTTCGACCGCCGCAGCCATGCTCCTTGGCCGTGTGCGCACCGCCGTGGCCGCAATTCTGCGAGCACTTCTCCTTCTTGTCGCACCTGGCGCAGACGGCCGGGAGCTTGCAGCCGTGCGCGGGGACCGTGTGCGGTCCCTGGTGGTTGGAGGGCAACGCGCAGCGGATGGTGGTGCCACACGTGCCGCATTTCGCGTGGCTGGCGCATTGAGCCATCGCCAGGGCCGCTGCGCTGGCGAGCCACGCACCGGCCACGAGCAACGCCACCAAGAGAACTGACAATCCTCGTATCTTATAGCTTCTCAAATCGTCGCCTCCTCGGCGAAACGCTAGATCGTTTCGCTCTCATAGTATATGACCTGCAATCTCGGCACATATCTCAGATCAACCGGGGGGGGGCGCGATGAACCTGCAACGGGCCGCCGCCATCCCAAGTGCTGCGGGCGGATGACAAAGCGGCGCCGGCCGCCGCACTCCAAAGCGCTTGCGCTTGGTTCTCCGTCACAAAGGAGATCGCGGGGCCCTTCGCGAATTGAAGGGTGATGGGTGAAGCGGCAATGCCGAGACGGGTAATCAGGCTCAGAGAGCTGGGCATTCTTGCCTCGGTGGTGATCTGTGCCGCGATCTTTGGTGCGCTCAACCCCAAATTCCTCAGCATCGACGCGGGCATGGTGCTCCTCCGCGGTGCCTCGACAGATGCGCTGATGGTCATCGGAATGACCCTGGTGATCGTGTGCGGCGCGTTCGACCTTTCCATCGGCTCGACCATGGCTGCGAGCGGCTTGGTGGCGGCGTCGCTCATGAAGGCCGGAGTCGACGTTCCCGTCGCCGTGCTCGGAGGCCTGGCCACAGGCCTGCTGATCGGTTGCGCCAACGGCCTTGCCGTTACCCGGCTGAAGATCAACCCCTTCATCGCGACGCTCGCGATGATGAGCGTGGTGCGGGGGCTCGTGCTCATGGCCACCAAGAGCCACACGCTCAGCGATTTCCCGGCTTCTTTTCGCCAGATCGCCTGGGCGGACGTGTTCCTGGTGCCGGTGCCGGTGCTCATCATGGTCGGCGCGGTGATCGTGGCCGATCTGCTGCTGCGCAACCTGGTGGTGCTGCGCAGGGCCTATTTCGTGGGCAGCAACGAAGACGCCGCGGTGCTGACCGGCATCGATGTCGGAGGCGTCAAGGTGCTGGCGTTTGCCGCGACCGGCTTCCTGGCCGCGCTCGCGGGGGTGATCGTGACCGCGCGCGCGAACTACGTCGACCCGAACGAAGGTGTGGGGGCTGAGCTGCGCGTCATCGCCGCCGTGATCGTAGGCGGCGCGAGCCTTTCGGGCGGGCGGGGCACCGTGCTTGGCGCTTTCCTTGGGCTGCTTCTGATGCAGGTCATCACAACCGGCCTGGTGTTCGTGCACGTGCCGCCCGAGGCGCAGCTCGTCGCGGTGGGCACCGTTCTCTTCCTGGCCGCCATCGTGGATCGCTCGGGCTCCACGCTCGGCCCCCAATTGGCATCCTTCCTGACGGTAACGAGGAACAAGACTGTGGAACGAATTCTGGTCGTGTGTTTGGCGGTGGCGTTGATCGCCGTGTCGATATTCAAGGTTGGGGGTAACGGGCCCAATGCCCAAAGCCCAACGCCCAATGCCCAACGCGAAAGGCAGCGGTATGTCGAAGTCGCGATCGTGACCAACATCCCCTACTGGATCGACGGCAGGGCCGGCTTGCGCGACAAGGCTGCCGAGCTCGGTGTGGACGCCGATTTCACCGGCCCGACGAACGTCGATGCGAACCAGCAGATCGACGCGATGGAGCGGGCCATCGCCGAGGGAGTGGACGGGATCATCTGCGTCCCCGCCTCAGATGCGCTGTCCACGGTCATCGACAAGGCGATCTCCAAAGGCATCCCGGTGGTGTGCGTGGACACCGATGCGCCGAGCAGCAAGCGATTCTCGTTCATCGGCACCGGCAACTACAACGCCGGCGTGCAGGGCGGGGAGACCCTGGGCAAACTCCTAAACGGGCAAGGGAAGGTCGCCCTTCTCACCGTGCCGGGGCAGGACAACCTGAACGAGCGGGTGCGCGGCTACAAGGACGCGCTGGGCAAATACCCCGGCATTGCGGTCGTGCAGGAGGTCAACACCCTCAGCTCGGGAACGGAGGCCCAAAACCAGTGCCGCGCGCTGCTTCAGGCGCAGCCGGATCTGGCCGGGATCGGTTGCGTCGAGGCTGCGGGCGGCAGCGGGGCGGCGGTGGCCGTCAAGGAGGCCGGGAAGACGGGCAAGGTGCGCATCGTGGCGATGGACCGCGACGAATCCACGCTCCGGTTCATCGAGGAGGGCCAGATCGACGCGTCCGTCGGCCAGCGCAGTTACACCATGAGCTACGTCGCGCTCCAGCTTTTGTATAACATGCGCAACGAAAACGTGAAGCTTGTGGACGACTGGAAGAAGGCCGACATCAATCCGTTGCCCCCCAGCGTGGACACGGGCAGCTTCGTGATCACCCGCAAGAACGTCAAGCACTTCTACCACAAGTGAGGCCATGGGTGATGGGTGATGGGTGATGGGTGGTGGGTGGTGTGGGGATTCCGGGACCCTCCCCCCGGAGTCCGCGATCGGGGCGGAGGGTAGGGTGGGGGGCCCTTCCGAACCTTCGAAGATCGCTTATGTTAACAACTATCGGGGTGAGGGGTGAGGCCTCGAATCGCGGAGTGCAAACAATGATTGCGGCTATAGAAATGTTGGGGATCAGCAAGAGCTTCGAGGGCATCGAAGTGCTCCATGCCGTTGATTTCGACGTGAGGCCTGGCGAGGTCCATGCGCTCGTGGGGGAGAACGGTGCGGGGAAGAGCACGCTGATGAAGATCGCCGCGGGCGTGCATCAGCCTAGCGCAGGCACCATGGCCATAGCCAACGCCCATCACCCATCACCCACCACCCAACACCTGGCGCCTTTTGCTCCCCGGACTCCGATCGACGCCCTCAACGCCGGCATCGCCATGGTGCACCAAGAGCTCAGCCTCGCCCCCGACGTTTCGATCGCGGAGAACATCCTGGCCGGACGCGAGCCCCTCCGCGCGGGCATGGTTCGCTGGCGCGAGCTTTACGCGAGGGCCCAGGGCATGATGTCCGAGTTCGGCCTGCATGCGCCCGCCGATGCGCCGGTTTCCAGCCTCGGCATCGGCTACCGGCAAGTCGTGGAGATCCTCAAGGCGTTAGCTTCGGATCCGCGCGTGGTCATCTTCGACGAGCCGACCTCCTCGCTCGAAGCGCACGAGTCGGAGCTGGTGCTCAAAACAATCCGCCGGCTGGCCGAGCGCGGGATTGCGGTGGTGTACATCTCCCACCGGATGGGCGAGGTGTTCAAGGTGTCGGACCGGGTGACCGTGCTGAGGGACGGTTCGCTCGTCTCGACGCGGGCCATCTCCGAAACCACCCTGCCCGAAGTCGTCAACGCCATGGTCGGCCGGGCACTCACCGACCTCTACCCGCCCAAGGCGCAGACGGTGGGCGACGAGCTGCTCCGAGTAGACGGGCTCACGTGCAAAGAGAAGGTCGAAGGCGTGTGCTTCATGCTTCGCAAGGGCGAAATCGTGGGGTTTTCCGGGCTGGTGGGTTCGGGCAGGACCGAGGTGATGCGGGCGATCTTCGGTGCCGACGAGATGGACTCGGGGACTCTGACGCTGCAGGGCCGGCAGGTCAAGCACCGCAGCATTACCGACGCCATGGCTGACGGAATTGGCTACGTCCCCGAGGAGCGCAAGACGCTCGGCCTGTTCTTGGATCGCTCGCTGGAGGACAACCTGGCCAGTGCGTGCATGTTTGGGCAGAAGGACCACAGGGTTCGTCCGCAGGATGTAGCCAAGGAATATAGCCTAAAGATGGCGATAAAGGCACGAGATGTCGAGCAAGAGGTCTCGAGCCTGTCCGGCGGGAACCAGCAGAAGGTGCTGCTTGCGAGGTGGATGGCAACCCGGCCCCAGGTACTGATCGTCGACGAGCCGACCCGCGGCGTGGACATCGGGGCGAAAGGCGAGATCCACCGCCTGCTGCGAGAGTACGCCGAGCAAGGCAACGGGGTCATCGTGGTGTCAAGCGAGATGCCGGAGCTGCTGGGCCTTTGCGACCGGATCCTTGTGATGCGTGAAGGCCGAATCGTCGGCGAAGTCCAAGGCCCGGCAATGACCGAAGAGCGCCTGATCGAACTAGCCATGGGTAGAGGCTGACGGGGCTGGTCGTTGGTTGGCACCCGGGAACCCTCCGGGAACTCCTCGCCTCGCTTGCGGGGAGAGGGGCAGGGGTGAGGGGCTTTCCAAACGCCTGAAAC
Organism: uncultured Fimbriimonadaceae bacterium; assembly: GCA_964370995.1. GTDB lineage: Bacteria > Armatimonadota > Fimbriimonadia > Fimbriimonadales > Fimbriimonadaceae > JAMLGR01. Next base: position 13,418 of record CAYJMZ010000022.1, read on the forward strand.
TCGCCTATTGTAGCGCCTATGGCAGGGTGGGGGGCCTCTCGCACGCTTACTTCAAGAAGCCCTTCTCCTCCAAGACCTTCCGGATATCCTCCGAGCAGGCGGCGAAGAACTCGGGTGAGTACTTGATCTCGCTCGTGTAGAACTGTGCCAGGGAAGTGATCCCCTTCTCCTTCGCCATTTCGGCCAGTTCGGGAAACGACATGTAGCGTTCCCACCCCCGGACCTCTCGCTCGGCATAGACCTCGTCGATCTCCGCGGGCGTTGGCATTCGATACGTCTCGTCGTGCAGGAACGCGTTGAGCGGCAGGCGGTCCCTCTTCGCGGGGCTTTCGTCGGGATAGCCGGCGACGATCGTCGTGACTGGGATGCACGTTTCCGGCAGGCCAAGCAGTTCTCCGATCTCGCGCAGCTGGAAGAGCGTCGTACCCATGTAGCAGATGCCCAGGCCCTCGTTCTCGAAGCCGAGGCAGACGTTCTGCGCGAGAATCATGGCGTCGAACGCTCCGACGTGGTAGCCCAGGAAGTTGTTGAAGTTGTCCCGCGCGCCCCGCTGCCGCAGCCACTCGCGGGTCCGCCACCAGTCTGCGCAGAAGGTCAGGGCGAGCGGGGCCTGCAGGATCATCTCCTGCTCGGAGTGCAGCTCAAACAGCCTCTGCCGACGTTCGAGGTCCCGCGTCAGGACAATCGAGACACAGTTCAGGTTCCCCGAGGACGACGCCCCGATAATCGCCTCGTGGCACACCTTCTCGATCAAGCCTCGGTCGATGGGGTCGGGTTTGTACTTGCGGATGGATCGATGGGAAGCGAGTAACGGCGAGAGTTCCACCGAGCCAGTGTACAGGCCGGATGACCTTTCAAGCGGCAGCCCCCCAATCTCGCCGTCGTCGGTCGACAAATCGCGTCTGAGGCTTCCAACCTTCGGCCCATAATCGAACCAACTCGGGTCCAAAGGGAGAAGGGCAAACTCAATGGGACGTGAACGAGCGCTCAAGGCTTTTCGTCGAGAACCGACCGACCGCATTCCGCACTGCGAGATCATCTCGTGTCCGGACGCGATCGAGTTTCTGACCGGCGTCAGCCCGAGGGCAACGTCTTCACCGACGAGTTTGGCCGCCAGACCATGCCCAGGGCCACCGAGCAGACGTGGCATTGGGACTGGGGCGCGAAGCGCTGTGGAGTGCGGCGGTCCGGCGCCGCTTTCATAACTAAATAAGAGGACGAAAATGGTATAATATGATCATGCCCGACTGGTCACATGCTCCCCTCCACCGTCTCGGCGAACCCGGCACGTACATGGTTACGGCCGCTACCTTGTACAAGGAACACTACTTTCGAGGACGCGAACGCCTGGAACTCCTGCTCGACACGCTCTTGAAGCTGGCCAAGCAATACGAAGTGGACCTTGAGGCGTGGGCGGTCTTCTCGAATCACTATCATTGGATCGGCAGGCCAACCGGCGCGCCCGAGGCGATCAAGGACTTCATCAACCAGCTTCACTCGGATACGGCCCGCTTCGTGAACGGGGAAGATGGCGTCGAGGGAAGGCAAGTGTGGTTCCAGTATTGGGACACGGCATTGACATTCACGAAGTCGTACTACGCCAGGTTGAACTACGTGATGGAGAACCCTGTTCGGCATGGGGTGGTCAGGTTGGCAGCAGACTATCCGTGGTGTTCGGCGGGGTGGTTCGAGGAGCACGCTCGGTCGGGGGCATTCAGGATGATCAAGAGCTTCAAGGTTGACCGGCTAAACGTGTACGATCCGTTTGAGGTGGTTCTGGAGTAGGGTCTTTGGAGTGCTGCAGCCCGGTGCCGCTCTTCCCGACCTGAGGCATTCCGTTCCAGCGCAGGCAATCCCCAAAGCGGGGGAAAGCGGCATCGGGCTGCCGCACTCCAAAGCGCTTCGCGCGGGATAGAATGGTTATGGCATGACTTCTAGAGAGCGGGTTGAGGCGGCCATTTCACGCCGGGAACCGGACCGCGTCCCGGTCGATATGGGCTCGACGCCCGTCAGCGGGATGCACGTTTCGGTCGTCTACGCGCTGCGTCAGGCGCTGAAGCTCGACCCGGTGGGGACCCCGGTGAAGGTGATGGAGCCGTACCAGATGCTCGGGGAGATCGGCCTCGACCTGGTGGATGCGCTCGGAGTGGACGTGATCGCCCTGCCCCCGCCCAAGACCATGTTCGGCTTCGCCAACGAAGGCTGGAAGGAGTGGCGACTGGCGGGCGGCACGCCGGTGTTTGTGCCCGAAGGCTTCAACACCGAATACGAGCTGGATGGGAGCATGCTGCTCTACCCCGAAGGTGACAAGTCCGTGCCCCCCAGCGGGCTGATGCCCAAGGGCGGGCACTTCTTCGACGCCATCGTACGGCAGCCTCCGATCGACGACGACAACCTGAAGGTCGAGGACAACCTGGAAGAGTTCGGGGCCGTGTCGGAAGCGACCCTCGCCCACTACAAGAGGGAAATCGCGCGGCTGGGGCCGACCGACAAGGCCATCATGGCGAACTTCGGCGGCACCGGCTTTGGCGACATCGCCCTGGTGCCGGCGATTGAGTTGAAGCACCCGAAGGGCATTCGCGACGTCGAAGAGTGGTACATCAGCACGGCGATCCGCTCCGACTACATCCATGAGGTGTTCGCCAGGCAGTGCGAGATCGCGTTGGAGAACCTGCGGCGCTTCCACGAGGTCGTCGGGGACCGAATTACGGGCCTCTTGGTTACCGGCACGGACTTCGGCACGCAACGTGGGCCGTTCATCTCGCGGGAGTCCTATCTAAGCCTCTTCGCCCCGTTCCATCGCAAGGTCAACGACTGGATTCACGCGAATACGGCGTGGAAGTGCCTCATCCACTCGTGCGGTTCGGTGGTTGCACTGCTTCCCGACTTCATCGACGCCGGGTTCGAAATTTTCAACCCGGTGCAATGCTCGGCCGAGGGCATGGATCCGCGCGCCCTGAAGCAGCGCTTTGGGGATCGCATCACCTTCTGGGGAGGGGGGATCAACACGCAGCACACCTTGCCGTTCGGGACCCCCGACGAGGTGCGCGCCGAGGTCCGCGAGCGCATCCGGGCCTTCGCACCAGGAGGGGGCTTCGTGTTCAACCCCATCCACAACGTGCAGGCGAACACGCCGGTCGAGAACGTGCTGGCGATGTTCGAGGCGGTGAAGGAGTTCGGGCGCTATCCGGTCGGGTGACGCAAACTCCGAGGTGATGATCTGTCGCGACCTCCAGACCCCCTTCCCAGGCCCAACGGGCCGCAAGGTGATAGCGAAGGGCATCGCCCTGGGGGTTGGCCCCGAAAACCCTCCCAAGGCCTGAAGGGCCGTCACGCCCGGCGCCGCCCGAAACGGCCGAAGCGCACGTTACGGCCCTTCAGGCCTCAACCCCATGCGCTGGACCTGTTCCAGGGCGTTGCTCTTCGCTGTCACCTTTCGACCCTTCGGGCCTTCCGGAGGATGCGCGGTGCAAGCAGTAGTCGCCCCAGCTTCAGGAGGACCATTTTTCGGGGACAATGGAAGTTACAAGAACCATGAAGCACCGCAATTTCGTTATGGCCACTCTTCTGACCGCCTGTCTCGGCCTGACCGCTGCATCAGGCGCCAACGAGATCCACGTTGCCCGCAATGGCAACGACGCCAATCGCGGAACTGCCGCCAAGCCACTGAAGACGATCTCGGCCGCGGCGCGACGTGCTCAGCCGGGCGACACCGTTACCGTTCATGCGGGGGTTTACCGCGAAAGGGTCAGCCCACCGCGCGGCGGAACTTCCGATTCCCGCAGGATCACCTATCAGGCGGCGAAGGGCGGGAAAGTGGTCGTGACCGGCTCCGAAAGGGTCAAGGGCTGGCGGAAGGTGTCTGGCGATACGTGGAAGCTCACGCTGCCCAACGCGTACTTCGGCGCCTTCAATCCCTACGCCGACCTCATCCGCGGCGACTGGTTCGGAGACAATGGCCGGCGGCATCACACCGGCTGCGTCTACCTGAACGGCGATTGGCTGATGGAGGCTGCGACCCTTGCCGAGGTTCTCAAGCCCGCGGGCAAGGCGCCCCGTTGGTACGCCCAAGTGGACGGCGCTCCGGACGAAGGCCCCGAATACCTGGTGAACGTGGCTTGGATCAAGGCCGGTTCCGGGCCCTCGATCCCCGCCGACGGGACTGCGGCGAAGAGCGGCACCCAGGTGGCGGATTGCTCCGAAGGCGGCAAGTGCATCGGATACATCCGGAAGGGGGATTGGGTTCGATACGACGGCGTGGACTTCGGTTCGGGGGCCACACAAGTCGAACTGCGGGCAGCGGCTCCTCCGGGCGCGGGGGGATATGTTGAGCTGCGCTTGGACAAGCCGGGCGGCGAGTTGCTCGGAACCTGCGAGGTGGCCGTGACGGGCGGGTGGCAGACCTGGCGAACCTTCTCCGCGACGATTAGAAAGACCGAAGGCGTCCAGAGCCTTTGCCTGGTCTTCAAGCCGAAGATCACAAGGGCCAAGGT
>CAYJMZ010000023.1:0-2146 GCA_964370995.1 uncultured Fimbriimonadaceae bacterium
AAGGTGGCTTCCGCGTCTCGCGGATTCCGGCCAAGGTGGCTTCCGCGTCTCGCGGATTCCGGCAGAACCGGCGGGACGCCGGAGCCACCCTCCGATCAGCGGCGGCGGCGGCGGGCGAGGCCCAACAGCCCCACGCCGAGGATGGCCATGGACGCGGGCTCCGGCACGGGCGCGAACGCCTGCTCGATGCTGTCCACCGTCGCGGTGCCGTTGCTGGAGGTCACAAAAAGCAGGTCCTTCTGCGCGGTGCCCATGACCGTGTTCTGCGAGAACGGGATCGTCGCGACGACCTGCCAGGGCGTCAGCGTCGAGGCGGTGGCGCCGCCGGTGGCGGTCCCGCTGCCGATCAGCACGGTGCCCGCGGACGTGTCGAACACGCGCTCGGAGCCGAACACCGACACGGTGCCGCCTTGGATCGTGCCGCGGATCGTCAAGGTAACGCCCGTGTACGGAACCGGCGTGGTGTAGTCGAAGATCCACGCGATGTCGCCAATGGGCCGAGCTGCATTGAGCGTGAAACCGGACACGTTGGCGGTGTACGTGTTGCCGGAGGCGACAAACCCGGCGGTCGTGCCGGGCACGTCGCTGGTGAACAGGGTGGTTGTGAACGTCTGGGCAGACGCTCCGACGGCACACCCAACCAGGGTGAGCACGAGAAATTTTTTCATGGAATTAGAAACTCCTGCGCGTCCGCCTTCGTGCCAAGAAACCGACCGATCCGACCAGCAGGGCCGCCATCGAGGCAGGCTCGGGAACCGGTTGCTCTGAATAAATCGCATTGTAGATCGTCAGCTCCGCGACGCCGTTCGTGGCATCCAGGTCGAGGGTGGTGGTCACGTCGAAGAAGCTGTTCTGCCCCGCAAACGGACCGCCGCCATTGCCGATAGCAGTAGTCGTGCCACCGGCGGTTTGGTCGATCGAAAACGTTTGGGTGCCGCCGTTCACGTGGTTCGCGTCGATGTGCGCGTGCGCGTTCATCAACAGGCCGTTTGGCACCATCGACACCGTGGTCAGGTACTGCCCGGACGTCGCGGTGACGCGGTAGCCCAAGGTAACCCGGCGTGAGCCCGTGCCCACGACATAGTTGTCCGGCAAGGTGAACGAGATCCCGTCCGAACCGAGGAACGAACTGGAGCCCAGGGGGCTGCCCGTGATCGTGATGTTCGTAAACGAGATCGCGCTGGCTGCGGCGCTGAGCGCCCCCAGCAAAGACAGAATTCCGAGTGTTCTATTGGCTGTGGTCATCGACTTCCCTTCGGCGCAAGCAATTCAGACGATTTTCGTCCGATGTGATCAATCTACACGATGTACACCGCCGGTACCTACTTTAGGGCGCTTCAATGCAGAAAACCTGGTAGCCCACCTGGGGGGCACGATTCGCCCTCTGCGTGGGACCAAACCGCAATTCTCACCGGGAACCGAAGTGTGCGAACCGGCTTCATGCCTCCGCATCCCCGATGTGGAGGCTTGTAGACCGCGCGATTGACGACTGGCGATGCGTTCTTTCCGCCGCAATCCCGGATGCGGCCTCGACATCGCGGATGCAAAGGGACATGCCTGGGCCGCGAAGGGGCTGTGGGAAACCACACGGCGGGCAAAAACTGGTAACTCTAACAGGCCAAATACTTGGGAGATGCATTATTACGCGAGGAGCAGGACGGGTAGCCCCCGCCTACGGAGGTCTCCGATGGCTACCGTTTTGTTTCGTCTAAAGCATCTTGCCGTTGCCGCGCTTGGGTTGGGGATCGCCGCGTCGGCCCAGGCCCAGTTCGTCACGAACAGCCGGTTTATTCCGCCCCCCAACGGGGTGTACGTTGATGAGCTGTCGGGAAACATCAACTTCGTCGGGACGAATCGCCAGCTGCTTCCAGGTGCCACGTGGTTCGGATTCAGCAACTGCATCCTGCCGCCCACTATTGTAACCGACCTCACGACCCGGACGCGGATGACCGGCACCTTGCGGGACACCTCCGGGGCGGTGCCCATCGACTCGTTCTTCGACGTGTTCTACGAGATCGACATGCGCATGCAGCCCGTGACAGGCACCAATCCCGAAGTGATCGACATCGAGATTCTCCAGATGAACCTGGTGGGCGGGGCGTTGCCCCCACCGGTCATGATTCGTGAAAGCCCGACCCGCCAGTCG